>NZ_KV788525.1:35435-39581 GCF_001807315.1 Corynebacterium sp. HMSC06D04 | reverse complement strand
AGACAATGACGATACTCACCACGATGAGCAAGACACCGCCGTCCAGAACACCGTAGGGGAAGAGCAACCTGCACCCGAGACCACACCAGAAGAGGAAAACGCCGACAACACTCAAGACGAAGACACCAGCGGACTGAACGAAGGTGCGCGAGCAAGCCTCGACTTCCTCGCCAGCCTCGGCCTAGGTGGAGAACAGCAAAGCGTTACCAGCGACAGCGACACTACCGACGAACAAGCACCCGCTGATGAGCTTGAAGAAGAACAAGGCCCAGAGCTTTAGAAAACAGCGAGGTCAGAGCGCTAGAAGGAATAAATGTATATACCTACATACACATGTGTGTAGGTATATACACCAGTTAATCAGCTTCTTTCTTCGAGCCATCGTGTTGCCCACTCTTCAAAAAGTTGGGAGATGCTCTTCTCTTCTTCCACTGCAGCGAGTTTGAGTTCTTTAATCAATTGTCGATCACGGACGTACAACTGAAGACGTGTCGCTTTATCATTAGCTTGAGCGAACATCTTTGTTGAGGGCGAGCTCTCCGACCTATTTCCAGGTGATTCTTCCCGTGCCTTATTCTTAGCCTTTGGAATTGCCATCGTTTACCCCTTACTCCTCAAATGCTGCGATTACTTCTCGGGCCAAAGAATCCCACACCTTCGTACTGCTGGGCCTTGTTTCGAAGGCACGCCGTGTAGCCGCCCTAGTTGGGATGACTGTTTCAGCAAGCGCTGCAGTCTCATCACCCTCCAGCTCGGCATGGACTTCATCTAGAAGTTTTCCCTCCTGTCGACATTCGACAGAACAACTGCTGTTGGTGTCCCCATTTCTATTAGCCAAGAAAGCGTTACCTGAGTTCGATCAATATCCATCGGGGAAACACCAGTGGGAAGAAGGACTAAATCGGCAGCCTCGGCGCTTTCGGTTATGAAAGCTAAACCACCTGGAGGGGTATCGACTATAAGAAAGTCCGGATTGTTCCCCTTTCTGACAACTCCAGAGAAATCACTTGAGCTGTGGACAGATTCGATAGGAAATGGAAAATCCTTCACTTTGGTTGCCCATCGGGTAGCAGATTGCTGGGGATCGCCGTCTGCGATTGCAACGGTATACCCCATCTGCCGAATTGCCTCTGCGAGCATCACTGAAAGTGTGGTCTTCCCTGTCCCGCCCTTCGACTGAATCACGGAAATTACTCGAGTCATGACGCAAGAATAGCTTCAGGGATATTTTATCTAAGTAGCGACATGCGCATGTGTGTATATCATGCTATGTGGTCGATGGTCACTGATAGCAGTTAACCTAAAAGGGACTCTCTGCATGCACATATACAGATATGCGCATACTTCAAAGTTTAGCCGCTAAGCACCTACTGGAAGATGTTTCGGTTGCGGGCGCGCGTGAAGGCGGTATAGTTTTGGGTGTCCGCAACGCGCTTCCCCCGGCGCATAGCCGGACGGAAGGAAAACAAAAAGCCACGACTCCTGCACCCCGCAGGTGGCTTCTCCCCAGTGCTTCCAACGACGAGAAGCACTGGGGAGTTTCCTTTGTCACTGGAAGCCAAGAATTAAGATCCGTCAACCTGCCGGAAATAAGCACAGCCGTGAAATCTAGTCCGCAAAAAGATGCAGATTGGGTTTAGGCGGAAAACTAGATCCATCTAAACCCAATCTGCATAAGTCCGAAACATGCGCTCTAACTATCTTGGCATCTTCCGCTCTTTTGGTTCCCAAAGGAGAATCTTCCCAAGATTAACGGTAACCTTCACTGCTATCCTGCGTCTCCTTCATAAGGGAATTAATCCAATCAGCATACGGGAAGATATCTGAGTGCCACATCTTCCCACCCCTACGGTCTTGGCAAGTGGGATTCGCTCCTCCTGCTGTATGGACAGCATAAATAGTGTTTCCGGAGTATATTGCACCGCCGGAGTCTCCAGAGCACGACCAGGCGTCGGTAGTAGCAACGCTCTGGAGAATGTTGGAAAAGCTGCCTGCTTCAAATGAGTACTTATCATAGTACGCAACTACACGAACCTCAGCTGTGGAGGGGAAATCATGGTATCCCCCATACCCAATCAAACTAGCTTCATCATTAAAGGTTAAGGACTTTGTGGGTAGCTCAAAAGAATCAGCATTAATTCCGTCAGAAACTTTAATCAATGCAACATCTTCTGTTTCTCCCTTAGTATATACGTCTTCCACCTTCGCGCTTTGACCGTCATATTGCCTAATGAATCCCGAAGCACTCTGACCATTGAGTCCTTGGACACAGTGACGTGCGGTTATCCAAAAACCATTTCTCAGGTGATTGACCGTGCATCGCTTTTTCATTGTTTTCTCCGATTCTTTTATCCAAAGTTGTCCAACCCGGTCGTCTTGTTGCACAACTTTGCTCGAAGATTTTAGAGAAATCATTTCAGCAGGAAGTCCCTCTCGACCGCTATCCATCAACAGAGTACTTTCAAACTTCATCCCTATAAAAAGGGAGCCAAACACCAAAAGAACAGGTAACAGCGGTGAGAGAAAAGCTAGCTGCATTATGTGGCGCAGGGAGCCAGTCATTTCCTGCCAGAGCGCTCAGCACTCATAGCTCTCGCCAACATCAAAAAGCCGACGGACAGCAAAGAGAAAAATGCTATGGCGCCAATCTCTAAGGTACTAGGATCGTCAAAGCACCTTGGCAGCAGGACAACGACCAGCGCTGCAGAAAAAGCACCAAAGAAAAGAATTGCAGCTTTCATTCCGCACCCCTCAACTAAAGCTTAAAGCATTCGATGGCACCGGCGATATCGCCGGTGCCGATGGTGGCAATCGCTCCAATGCAGGCTGCACATACCGCCGCGCCGATAGGCTCTACACCACAGGCTGTTACACAAGTCGAACCGATCAGTCCAGCAACCACTCCATTAACACCAAGAATGGCACCAATGCACGCGGTCTTCTCTCCCCAGCCCTGTAGCTCAGGGGTGTCAGGATCGGCCTTTGGGACATTTTGGTTAGCCTGAAGGGTGGCTCCGTCAACGTAGTCAATGTCAAGGCCTTCGTCTTTAACAAGCTGATCATCCTTGAATACTTGGACGTTAAACTTGTTGTCAGAGCCTTTTGTATAAAGCGTCTCCGATTGGCCAATTGGAGACGAATGATCTTCCGTCTTGTAGGCAACGGTTATGTTACTGAGGTAATTATATTCTCCCTCGTTCGAATAAGGTACAGTAACGAGATCAAAGCTTTCTCCGTCATCACTCTTTACCGTCGTAACCTTTGTATTGTCGAGATCTAGGCGATCGGCGTCACCATGAGCATGGATTTTTCCCTTACTGACATTTTCCTTAGCGTCTTTTAGAAGTTCCGCTTTGTCTGGAGACTGGGTTGTATCCTTCGTGTTGGATGGGCCATTCGACGCTGCACAAGTACTGTTTGAAGCATTAGCTTCCTTATGTGGCATATCGACAGCGGTAGCAGTAGAAGCAGACCCAATCAAAATGGTGCCGGCTGCAAAGAAAGACATAATCTTGGAAGCAGATTTCAACATGATACCTTCTCCTGGCTCGTTGACGTGAAGTAACTATTGGAAATCGCCGGAAAATACCCTTTTTAGATCATAAATCTACAGAATTGTCAGAAATAGAAAGGGCAATTTCAATAACTTTCCGACGTTAACATGCAGCATACATCATATGAGAATAAATAAATATCTTTCATGTTTAAATTTTAGTTAAACTTATATTTCAATATAGTTAATTAAACTATATTGAAATTCCTTCTACCCTTTAGAATTTAAAGGTGCCTCCACAATTTGAACTCCAGTGCTTCCAACGACGAGAAGCACTGGGGGAGTTTCCTTTTATTGAGAGTCTTCCAGCCGTTCTTTGAGACTGGTGGCTAAGCCTAGAAGTTCGTCCGGGTTATCTGCAGGACACTGTTGGGCCAGATTCCTCTGTGTCGCGCGCACAAACTTGGCGAGTATGCCGGCGTCGCGGGCCAGTGGGGAAGTTGAAGGAAGTTCCGCCAGTATTGCTTGCAGGTGTTTGGCTGCACTGTTGGCGGCGTCTAGTGCGTACTCGTAGTCTCCAGTATCCCCGTGCGCCCCAATAAACAACGCGCACAGGTGCGTGTCCTGGGCTTCATGCACAATGCCAGCCATTG
>NZ_KV788525.1:0-35415 GCF_001807315.1 Corynebacterium sp. HMSC06D04 | reverse complement strand
TAGGGTGGTTGCGTCGTGCTAATGCAGTTGCAGAGTGGTCCGTCCTTGACACATAATGGGGACGAACAAAACAATGGTGTATGTGTGTTGTTCAAGGAAACTGTGATGATGGGTTATCACCACCACATTTCAATGTGAACCCACTGAACAGAGAGTCTTTAGTTAGGTGATAGCAGCGCCTGACTAACCCCCAGGGTTGCTCCCTGGGGGTTTTCCTTTTGGGTTGTGGAAGTTTCGCGGAGAGAGTGTCTGATGGTTTGTGTGTGGGCGCCTAACCTGCATGAGGAGATGGACAGTAGAATGACTACTGTGGCACGACGAAATCCGGCTGATAAGGCTAAGATTGATGCGATTGAAAAAGCGTGTCAAGTTGTTTGTGTGTGGGGATCGGATCACAATATCAATCTTGGTAGCACGCTGCACCTGTCAATGTCGGAAGCCTCGAGTGTATCGGGGAGGGGCTTTGAGGGCTTGGGTTACGGCTCTACATACCAAATCAGGAAAATTTAGAAACTTCGGTACATAAAATATTTTAAATTTTCCTATTTTCTAGCGCAGGGTTAAAAGTAAGCCCCTAAGCCCCCACATCAATCAGTATGTCTACCACGCGCAGTATTTCGTCCACTGCCCGTAGACGGGGTTACTGTATCGTACCTATAACCCAGGTTCTGGTAAGAGCGAGCTCCTTCGAACACTCGTGACGTCTTTGGCGGCCACACATACGCCGGCCGAGTTGAACCTGGTGCTCGTGGATTTCAAGGGTGGCGCCACCTTTTTGGGCTGTGATTCGCTACCGCACACCTCGGCGGTGATTACCAACCTGGAGGATGAATCCACGCTAGTAGAGCGCATGCATGATGCTATCTCCGGCGAGATGAATCGCCGCCAGGAGCTGCTGCGTGCGGCGGGTAACTTCGCCAACGTCGATGCCTTCAATGCTTCGGCGTCTGCGGTTGGAAAATTCGGTCCGTTGCCGGCGCTAGTCATCGTGGTCGACGAGTTCTCGGAGCTATTGGGGCAGCATCCTGATTTCGCGGAGCTTTTCGTCGCGGTGGGCAGGTTGGGCAGGTCTTTGCATGTGCACCTGCTTTTGGCATCACAGCGCCTGGAGGAAGGCCGATTGCGTGGGCTGGATTCGCACCTTTCTTATCGCATCGGTTTGAAAACTTTCTCCGCAGCCGAATCCCGTCAGGTACTTGGCGTCACGGATGCTTATCATCTGCCAGCCCAGCCGGGCGCGGGCTATCTCAAGACGGATGCCGATGCCCCAGTGAGCTTCCAGGCCACCTATGTATCGGGGCCGGTTGAACGCCAAATTCCCGTGGCTGTCAGTTCCTCCGAGGAAGGCGAGGCAGCTGCGCATGTCGCGCGCGGGCGAGTCAGCCTTTTCAATGGCTGGCCTGAAAATACGGATGCGGATGCAAAGCCTGCACAACCTGATACGCAGACGGTGGTGGACGATACGCAAACGCTTCTCGACGCCGTGGTCTCCGCCGCCGCCAGCGAGGCACAACGCCGTCAGCAGAAAGCACATCGCATCTGGTTGCCGCCGTTGCCTGATGTAGTGGAGCTTTCCAAGGTGGTGGGCAATACCCGCGAGCAATTGACAGAACAAGCAGGACCGCCGAACCTAGAAGCGGCGCTCGGCATCATCGATAGGCCATATCACCAGCGCCAGGATCGCCTCCTCGTAAACCTTGCAGAAAAAGGCGGCCATCTAGCCATTTGCGGCGGGCCGCAATCGGGTAAATCCATGGCGTTGCGCAGTCTAGTGAGCACCTTGGCGGTGCTGAACCTTCCTGCGCAGGTGCGCTTCTACGTCATCGATTTAGGCGGCGGGGACTTGGCTCCGTTGGAGCGTCTCCCGCATGTCGCCGGTGTGGCTGGACGTGCAGAACCCGAAAAGGTCCGCCGCATCGTGGATGAAGTAGCAGGGCATATTCGGTGTCCAAGTGAGACCCATACTTTTCTGGTCATCGATGGCTGGCACCACATTGGTACGGCTGGTGCGGAATACGAGGATTTATCCGAAGCTATCACCGGCATCGTTGCCGATGGTGCCTCAGCCAATATCCATGTGGCGGTAAGCACGAACCGTTGGACCAGCCTGCGGCCAAACGTGCGTGACCTTATTTCTCAACGATTGGAGCTGCGCCTCGGCGAGGCGATGGACTCGCTAATCGACCGAAAGGCCCAACAAAAACTGCCGAGCGCGCCGGGGCGGGGCCTTACTGGGGAAGGCGAGAACATGCTCATTGCGGTAACTGCCAATCAGGACATCGCTCACGTCGGGCGCCTGCATGCGGACTCACTTCCTGCCCCGGCTCTGAAGATGCTGCCGGATAGGCTTGATGAGGTACCCGCTCAAAATGCAGAAGCTGGTATCCCATGGGGAATTGGTGGACCGGATCTCGAGCCGCTTTATTGGAACCCAGACACGACTGCGCATGTTGTCTGCGTGGGCTCTCAAGGCTCTGGAAAATCTACCTTCCTGCGCACCCTGGTTCGTGGAATCGAGGCATTCCCGCGTGAGGAAGCCCGCTTGGTTGTTTTGGACCAGCGCCGCGCCCACCTGGGGGAGTTCAACCCTGAGATGGTCGCGGCCTACGCGGCAAACACCGCCGCCTGCCAACAAGTCATCAGCGATACCGTACGCACCCTGGAAGCCCGAATGCCCGGCGCGGAAGTGACCCCGTCCGAGTTGGCGGCCCGCTCGTGGTGGGAGGGGCCGGAGATCTATCTAGTCATTGAGGACCTTGAGCTCATAAGCGAGATCACTTTGGCGCCGCTCCTTGAACTACTTCCGCATGCCCGGGACATTGGCCTCCACCTCATCATGAGCCGCAAGTCTGGCGGAATCTCGCGCGCCTTGTTCAGCCAATTCCTCTCTGCAGTACGTGACCTGCAGCCGGCGGTATTCCTTCTCGATTCCGATCGCGAGGAGGGCACCATCTTCGGACTTAAGCCAGCGGTCCAACCAGCTGGCCGGGGCCAATGGTCCGTCCGCGGGGCGCTTATCGGCATTGCCCAATCTCTCTACACCGAACCAAACCAGGAGAATGACTCATGAATTCCATCCTGACCGGCGACAATCCCGCTACTGGTTGGACAGAAACCGAAACTCTCGTCGTTACCATTTTGGATGCTGCCACCATCTTTGAAGGCCCTGAAACCGTCTACCGTTATGACCTGCCAGGCACGGGCATCGTCGAAGGCTGGGCGTTAAACGCCGTCGTGGAACAATGCACGAAAATCTGCGGCCCGCAATGGCCGCAGGTTAACGCCGAGGTGATCGTTGATATTTCCGGTACCGCCGTATCTTTCGAAGCGGCAGAAATTCTGCGTCGCCAGCTCGCTGTAACCGGAGTATCCGTAGCTCCCAGTGAGGAAGAAGACTGTGTGAGGCCTGCCTCGCAACCCAGCCCGCTAGAGAGTGGGCCACTAGAAAATGAAGCGGTAGAAAACGCTGAATTTTCAGCCGGACAACCGGCACAAATGTTGCGAACAAATAACGGCGAAGAATCCGGTGATAACACCAGCCTTAAGCCGGAAAAACTACGCGTTAAAAAGGACGGCATTGCGAGCAAGGCGGCGCTGCCGGGCTGGTTCGATCCCTTCTACGCCTCCATCGCGGCAATCGTGCTCATTGTCGCTGTTCTTTCATGGTGGGCAGTGGGGCGAAGTACCGAGACTGCGCCAGCGGCGGAGGCGGTGCCTTCGGAAGAGGAGGCATCGCCAAGCGCTCCTGCAAAAGAAAGCATCAGCGCTAACACGGAAGATGGGGCACAGCCGGAACTCGCGCCGGGCCAAAAAGAACTCGATGTTGAGGGCATGCACGTGGTCTTGCCCCTTGGATTTCAAACGGAGATCAAGGACGGGGTCGTTACGGCAACTGGTGAAGACCCCAACCTGCGAATTCTGCTTGCAGCCGATCCCCTCTATGCAGTGCCAGCCGACATGCTCTTGAAGGAACTCCATGCCGAAATCGAGGCCGATCCCGCCCTGGGCGAGGCGCACGAAGAAGCAGGTCGGCTTTCTTACAAAGAAGACCCCGGAGACGGTTCCAAGATCGCGTGGATGACGTGGGCTGACAAGGACCACCAGCTCTCCGTGGGTTGTCATACAAGGTACGAGGCCAACGTGGTGCAAAAGGCTGCCTGCCGCATGGCCGTGGAATCGCTGGTGAAAAAGATCTAAAAAGTTTGGCGCTGTGGGAACCGCTTGCGGAAAAGGACAGTCCAATAAAGATGAGAAAGCCGCACTCGGCTTTTTCGGGGGAAATACACACCACTTGAGCCCAAAGGGAGGGGCAAGAAATGACTCAGCTGTTCAAGACTGAAGCCGATGTAATGGTGGCCACCGCTGGCCGCGTGGACACCACCAACGATGAAGTGCAGGGGGAACTGACTCGTCTCCAGGGCGTAGTGGATTCTGTACGAGCTAACTGGGACGGCCGTGCACAGGTCTCCTTCGACAACCTGATGCAGCGCTACAACACCTCGGCGCAGCAGCTGCGCGAGGCACTGACCTCGATTTCTGACAATATCCGTGACAACGCACGTCACTTCGATGACGTCGAGGCCACCAACGCGCAGGCATTCAGCAACGTCGGCGGCGCGGGCCTCGCGCTTTAAACACACATCATTGGTAAATACTGGAAAAGAAGAAAAGGAAGAAAGCATGTCTGCCATCAAGTACGAATTTGGTGCCATCGCCGGCGCTGCCGCTGATATCAACTCCACCTCCGGCCGCATCAACGGTCTGCTCGGTGACCTGAAATCCACCCTGCAGCCGATGGTTGCTACGTGGGAAGGCGAGTCGGCTGCTGCATATAACGAAGCACAGGCTAAGTGGGATAAGGCAGCGGCGGAGCTCAACACCGTGCTGGCCACCATCTCGAAGACTGTCTCGCAGGGCAACGACGCAATGAGCGACGTCAACCGCCGCGCAGCTGCAAGCTGGGGGTAAAAAGTTTTCACGCGGACAAGCGCGCAGCCGGGCCCAGAATTTCACCGTTAGAGCAGGGTTTTCAGAAGGCGAACGCAACCAGCTGCGTGTTGTAAAAAAGTTCCTTGCACTACTTTTGGCAACAGCCTTTAGTGGGGCAGGGGACTTTTGGCGTTTTAGCGGCGTTTTGGGTTTTAAGCTGCGCCCGAGTAGGGTTATAGCTCTATGTGTTCGCGCTGTTTTATAGCGCGCGTTTTCTGCAGGTCCCCACCGGCCGCTGTAGCAAAGCGTTTGGACATTCATAGCGTTGGCCGGCAGTCCTCAGACAGACTTTCAAGGAGTCATTTTGTCTACTTTCCACCCGAAGAGCGGTGACATCACCCGCAAGTGGTACGTCATCGACGCTACCGATGTGGTACTGGGCAAGCTTGCTTCCACCGTTGCAGACATGCTGCGCGGTAAGCACAAGCCACAGTTCGCACCGAACGTTGATTGCGGCGACCACATCATCATCCTGAACGCGGACAAGATCCACGTTTCCTCCAACAAGCGCGAGCGCGAGATGCGCTACCGTCACTCCGGTTACCCGGGCGGCCTGAAGTCCATGACTCTTGGTCAGTCCCTGGACACCAACCCGGTTCGCGTTATCGAAGAAGCTGTTAAGGGCATGATGCCGCACAACAAGCTTTCCGACGCCTCCATCAAGAAGCTGCACGTCTTCGTTGGTGAGGAGCACCCTTACGCCGGTCAAAAGCCGGAGACCTTCGAGTTTAAGCAGGTGGCACAGTAATGACCGAGCAGAACATCGCAAACGCTGACAACAACGTAGCCGACGCTGCCGACATCGCTGCAGCAACCACTGCGACCGAGGAGTTCACCAACACCATCGGTGATTCCATCGCTACTTCCACCGAGGCAGAGGCTGAGGCCGCTGCTCCGATCCACGAGGGCCCGATCCAGACCGTCGGTCGCCGTAAGCGCGCCGTCGCTCGTGTTCGCCTCGTTGCTGGTTCCGGCGAAATCACCGTTAACGGTCGTTCCTTCGAGAACTACTTCCCGAACAAGCTGCACCAGCAGGACATCCTCCTGCCGCTGACCCTGCTTGAGCGCGAAGGCCAGTTCGACATCAAGGTCACCGTTGCAGGTGGCGGCCCGACCGGCCAGGCAGGCGCTCTGCGTCTGGCTATCGCTCGTGCACTCAACGTCTACAACCCGGCTGACCGCGCTGCCCTCAAGAAGGCTGGCCTGCTCACCCGTGACGCACGTGCCGTCGAGCGTAAGAAGGCTGGTCTGCACAAGGCACGTCGTGCCCCGCAGTACTCCAAGCGTTAATTTTTCGCTTACGTACAGCTCAAGCCGTTGTTTCCTTTTGGGAGGCAGCGGCTTTTGCCGTTTTCGCACTCCGCAAGGCTTACCTCATGCTGTGCGGTGGTGGGGTCAACGTGCATAATTGGATCCATGACTCGACTTTTTGGAACCGACGGTGTTCGCGGTCTTGCGAACTCGAAGCTCACCCCAATCTTGGCTCTGCAGCTGGGACAAGCAGCGGCGGAAGTGCTTACCGCCAACCGTGAGTCCTACGAGCGGCGGCCCTTGGCCATCATCGGCCGCGATCCCCGCGTTTCCGGCGAGATGCTGGATGCTGCTATTGCTTCCGGTCTGGCCTCCCGTAGCGTCGACGTCGTGCGGGTGGGCGTTTTGCCCACCCCAGCTATTGCCTTCCTGACCGATGATTATGGGGCAGACCTGGGCGTGATGATTTCCGCATCCCATAACCCGATGCCGGACAATGGAATTAAGTTCTTCTCCGCAGGCGGCAAGAAGCTGCCTGACGACGTCGAGGATCAGATCCAGGCCGCCATGGAGACGCTGACCGAACATGGTCCAACGGGCACCAAGCTGGGCCGCATCATCTCCGAGGCACCAGACGGCCGCGAGCGCTACCTGAAGCACCTAGCGGAGGTCGTTACTACCGACCTCAGCGGCATCAAGGTCGTTGTGGATGCAGCAAACGGCGCCGCCTCCAAGGTCGCACCGAAGGCGTACGCGGACGCGGGTGCTGAGGTCATTGCCATCCACAATAAGCCGAACGCCTTCAACATCAACGAGGATTGCGGTTCTACCCACATCGAGAAGGCCCAGGCGGCCGTCGTCGAGCACGGCGCTGACCTCGGCCTGGCACACGACGGCGACGCTGACCGCTGCCTGGCTGTCGACGCCGAGGGAAACGTCGTCGACGGTGACCAAATCATGGCCCTTCTGGCAGTGGGCATGAAGGAAGAAAATGACCTGCGTTTCAACACCCTCGTTGCAACGGTGATGTCCAATCTCGGACTGAAGCTTGCCATGCAGGAGCAGGGAATTGAGGTCAAGGAGACCGCCGTCGGTGACCGCTATGTCTTGGAAGAGCTCAACCGCGGCGATTATTCGCTCGGTGGTGAGCAGTCTGGTCACTTGGTGCTGCCGGATGACTGCACCACTGGCGACGGCACGCTGACCGGCCTTTCCATCATGGCTCGCATGGCTAAGTCCGGTAAGTCGCTACAGGAGCTGGCTTCCGTGATGACCGTGTTGCCGCAGGTGCTTATCAACGTCCCGGTTTCCGATAAGTCCAGCATCATGGCTTCCCAGGAAGTCCAGGACGCAATCGCTGAGGCCGAGTCTGAGCTCGGCAGCACCGGCCGCGTTTTGCTGCGTCCTTCTGGCACGGAGGAGCTTTTCCGTGTGATGGTTGAGGCAGCTGAAGAAGAGCAGGCACGCAAGGTAGCAGGACGTCTTGCAGCTGTCGTTGCTGCTGTATAAGCAGCCTTTGCGCATAATTTAAAAGCCAGCCTGTGCGGTGAATTTTCCGTGGTGGGCTGGCTTTTGCAATTAGTGGGGAACCGAAGGCGGTTGTGGACAGTCCAATAAGGGCAAGAATGAATCTTGGCAGGCCAAGGAGTGCCCACAGTGACTGACGTATTTTTCGACGAGCAAGATGTATCCCAGCGCTTAAACCGCGTGATTGAGGAAAACCAAGCCCAGCGCAGCGCCCACATGGCGGATGTTCCCGCCTTTTCCCCGGCGGCGGCAGGCCGCGACTTTGCCGGGCAAGGCGCGCGCATCCAGGCCATGTTGGAAAGGCTGCACTCGCGCGGTGTCTGGCGCTTGGATAACATCACCGCCACCGCGGAGGCTGCCCGCGCCCAGATTAAGGAATTCTCTGCCTTGGACGAGGCCAACGCGGCAAGCCTTACCCACGTGGAGCCATCCTTTGGCGGTGGGGTCCGATGAGCACCACGAAGTCTTTGTTAGGGGATTATTCGCAGGCCGTCTCCCAGTTTCAGGCCGCCAGCCAGGGCAGCTATGCAGGCCCCAGCACGCCACTAGATTTGCTGGGCAGCATGATTGGTTCCGTCGATGGAATCAAGCCACAGGAACTGGTGCGCGGTACTTCCGCCGCGATGGGCGGACGCCGGCCTGCCCGCGGTGGCGGTGGGCTGAAAGGCTTCCTAGTGGGAACGGTGCTGAGCATCGCGGGAAATGCCCTGATGGATCACCTCGGCGGAGTACAGAAGGACTTTGAGCAAGAGCGCGACGAGGCCGATGAGCTAACCGGTAAGGCGCAGCAGTGTTCCAATGCCATCGAGGACATCGTCGGTGTTTCGGATACTTCTTTGACGGAGCTGTTTTCCGCGGTGGTGCCGTTGCTCAACATCTTGACGATGATCGCCTCCAAGCACCCACTCGGCCGCTTCATCGTCCCGATTATTTCGTCTATCGGCGCCAACCTCATCGAGCAAACCAATGACATGGTGATGACCACCTGCCGCGACCGCGATTCCGCAATCGAGCAATGCTACGACAAGTTCGAGGAGTGCTGCTCCAAGGTATGTGAACGGGAGCTTCCTGAGACTCCGCCTGAGCCTGCGAGAGGTTGTACACCCCCGCTTGCCGACGCCCCGTGTCCATCCGCCCCGCCCACCGTCACCGGCCAGCCGCCTGCCGATACTACGCAGCCTGCCCAAACACCGCCGGCCGAAGTGTGCAATGCTCCAGTACCACCTTCGAAGACACCGCCTACCTGCACCACTCCCGCTGGTGCACCACCAGCTCCACCGAATCCTGCACCGAATCCTGCACCGTCTCCCGTGCCGCCTACTGCGCCGCCTACAGTTCCATCTGTAGCGCCACCGGTTGCGACACTGCCGCCGCAGTTGCCGGTTTGCCCGCCTCCTGCAGCTCCTGTTGAGCAGCCTTGTACGCAGCCAGCGCAGGCGCCGGTGGCGCTCGAGCCAATCCAACCTGCACAGACGCCGTGTCCGGAGGAACAGCCGCGGCAGGTTACAGTCCAGCAGGACACCGAAGTACAGCATGACGCCGAAACTAAGCAGGAGACAGCTGAGTGTGAGCAAGAGATAGTCGAGTGTGAGCAGGAAACCACACGGGTAGCCCAACAATGTCCACCGGAGCAGTCGTGCTGTGGTTGCCTCGGCGCATTGGGCGTCGGCATTGCCATCATCGGCGTGGGATTGCTGGCTGCCGCTGCAGCTGAGTGCCTTGAGAATATGCCGATTCCTGAAGAACCATGCCCGGAACCGCCGCCAGCGCCTGAACCGCCGGCACCTGAACCGCCAGCGCCGGAACCATGTCCGCCGCCAGCGCCAGAACCACCGGCGCCTGAGCCGCCGCAGGATGGCGTCATTCCACCTCCGCCAGAGCTTGCGGAAGTAGAAGAGCCTACACCGCCGCCGGAGAAGGTTGCGCACATGCAGGCAGCGGGCGCACCAGCGCCGCCGCCACCGTCAGAGCCGGCTCCAGCACCTGAGTCAGGTCCGGCGCCTGAGGCTACGCAAGCACCAGCACCACCGGCTCCGGAGCCAGCACCAGTACCAGAAGATAAAACAGTTCACGCACGGAAGGCAGGGCAGTGGTAATGGCAGCAGTAAATGACGAGTTCGCGGAATTTGCGCGCGGCTTTAGGGAGCGGACTGCCGCTCGCCTCCTCGAATTCGAAAAGGCAATGGCACAAGCCCAAGACGAACTCGAAAAGTCCGCTGAAAAAGCAACGGCGAGGGCAAGGATGAACGCGGGGCAGGCGGCGTCGGCAAGCGAGCCGCGTCAGCACTCCGCCTTCCCAGCCCACGGCAAGCGCCGCGGAAGCGGGCAAATCAAATCTGTGCTTCGGCGCAACCAATAGCGGTAAATAAAAAGCCAGCCCGCGTTGTGCGGACTGGCTAGGCGGTGCAGTGACTGCGAATATTAGCGGTGAATACCGGCTTTCTTGCGCAGTTCTTCACCAAAAATACTCTTCACGCCCTTAGCGCTTGCATCAGCTTCGGCGAAACCGTCGTACTTGGACTCACCCGCAAGCGTCGACAGCAGGAAGCCGGTTACCAAAGCGCGTGCGGTTTCAGTCGGGCCTGACTGGAACGCACCGGAACCGACGGCCAGTTTGAAGAGGCGATCCTCAGTGAAACCAGCCTGGGTGCCCTTGGCCAGCTCGCGGTAAGCCACCTCGCCGCCCCAGTTGTCAGCCAGCTGCGCAGGGTTGCCGGCGCGGAAAAGATCCTCGCGCTCGGAACCGATAATCAGGCCCGGAGCCGTGATGGACTTAGCCGCTGCATAAGACGAAGGTGCAGTATCTGCCGGGTACAGCGCTGCTACGGCGCGAACCTTTGGGTTATCAACCGCTGCCAGCGCGGCGATGCCGCCGCCCATGCCGTGGCCGACGATGCCGAGCTTGGAAGGCGATACCGCGATGTTGCCCGTGCCCAGCTTGACGCCAGCTGCAATTTGCAGTGCAGATTCGACGTCCGCAGCGAGATTGCGGTGGCTCGGGTTAATACCCGTCTCCGTATCAGGGGCAACCACCACGATGCCCCAGCTAGCCAAATGGCGCAGGGTAGCGTGGTAATTCTTAACCTTCTTCGTCCAATCGTGGGCGAAGGCCACAGCTGGCAGGCCCTTGCCCTCAGCTGGGGTATAAACCTTGCCGTTGATGCCGGCATAAGAAAGATCGCCGACGAGGACGCGGTGGGGGCCACGCTTGGATAGAGTTCCTAGATGCTTCTTTAGATTCGCAGACACGTATTCCAGAATAGAGGAAGAAAGCACGGCGGCGGGGGATAAGCCATATTGATGGTTCAGAATGCGGGTTTTCTTTCGCGGTTAGCGGTGAGAGAAAAGCTTTAACTTTGCAGTGAAGAGGTTCCAATTCCTATGAGGTAGGATCGAGGCTTATGTGTGGAATTGTTGGATACGTAGGTCACGCATCCAGTGGCCGTGAATACTATGCCCTGGACGTTGTGCTGGAAGGCCTTCGCCGTCTTGAGTACCGAGGCTATGACTCTGCTGGCGTCGCAATGTACGTCGATGGCGAAATTAGCTGGCGCAAAAAGGCCGGCAAAGTTGCTGCCCTCGAAGCAGAAATTGCTTCCCGCCCTTTGCAGGACTCTGTCCTGGGCATCGGACATACCCGTTGGGCAACCCACGGCGGCCCGACCGACCTGAACGCCCACCCGCATGTAGTTGACGGCGGCAAGCTGGCAGTTGTTCACAACGGCATCATCGAGAACTTTGCTGAGCTGAAGGCCGAGCTGACCTCCAAGGGTTATAACTTCGTTTCCGAGACCGACACCGAAGTTGCTGCCACCCTGCTGGGCGATATTTTCCACAATGAAGCTGCAGGTGACCTCACCAAGGCGATGCAGCTGACCGGCAAGCGCCTGGAAGGTGCTTTTACCCTTCTGGCAATCCACTCCGAGCAGGCTGACCGCATTGTTGCCGCCCGCCGCGATTCCCCGCTGGTCATTGGCCTGGGTGAGGGCGAGAACTTCCTGGGCTCCGACGTCTCCGGCTTCATCGACTACACCAAGTCCGCCGTCGAGATGGAAAATGACCAGGTCGTTACCATCACTGCTGACGAAGTTTCCATCACTGACTACGAAGGCAACGCTGCACAGGGCAAGCCGTTCGAAATCATGTGGGACGCAGCTGCCGCAGAAAAGGGTGGCTTCAACTCCTTCATGGAAAAGGAGATCCACGACCAGCCAGCTGCTGTACGTGACACCCTGCTCGGCCGCTTTGACGGCCAAGGCAAGCTGACCCTGGACGAGGTTCACATCGATGAGACGGTTTTGAAGTCCATCGATAAGATCATCGTCATCGCCTGCGGTACCGCTGCTTATGCAGGCCACGTTGCGCGTTACGCAATCGAGCACTGGTGCCGTATCCCAACCGAGGTCGAGCTGGCGCACGAGTTCCGCTACCGCGATCCGATCGTCAACGAGAAGACCTTGGTCGTCGCTTTGTCCCAGTCCGGCGAGACCATGGATACCTTGATGGCGGTGCGCCACGCCCGTCAGCAGGGTGCCAAGGTGATCGCTATCTGCAACACCCAGGGCTCTTCCATCCCTCGCGAGGCCGACGCTGCGCTGTACACCCACGCCGGCCCGGAGATCGCCGTTGCTTCCACCAAGGCCTTCTTGGCGCAGATCACCGCGACCTACCTCCTCGGCCTGTACCTGGCGCAGCTGCGCGGCAACATGTTCGCCGACGAAGTAAACGCGGTTCTGCAGGAGCTGCGCGATATGCCGGAGAAGGTCCAAGCAGTCATCGACAACGAGAAGCAGGTCACCGATCTTGCTAACTCCATGCAAAACGCCGAGTCCGTTCTCTTCTTGGGCCGCCACGTTGGCTTCCCAGTTGCGCTTGAGGGCGCGCTGAAGCTGAAGGAGATCGCATATCTGCACGCCGAGGGCTTCGCTGCCGGCGAGCTCAAGCACGGCCCAATCGCGCTCATTGAGGAGGGCCAGCCGGTCTTCGTCATCGTTCCTTCCCCGCGTGGCCGCGATTCCCTGCACTCCAAGGTCGTATCCAACATCCAGGAAATCCGTGCCCGTGGCGCAATCACCATCGTTATTGCTGAAGAAGGCGACGATGCTGTGGAGGCATATGCTAACCACGTCATCCGCATTCCACAGTCCCCGACGCTGATGCAGCCGCTGTTGGCCACGGTTCCGCTGCAGATCTTCGCCTGTGGCGTTGCCACCGCAAAGGGCTACGACGTCGACCAGCCGCGTAACTTGGCTAAGTCCGTCACCGTCGAGTAAAAGCTCGCTTTAAATCCGGAAGTACCCCTCGCCTTATGGTGGGTGCTTCCGGATTTTGCGTTTTAACCGCACGAGAAATCCGCGCCGCGTGCTGCTGCGTTAGTCCTGCACACCAGTGCAGTGGCACAATAGACCCATGCTTCGTACCAGAATCGACCTTGACGCCATCGCCCACAATGTTTCTTTGTTAAAGAAAAAGGTGGCTCCCGCGCAGCTCATGTGCGTGGTGAAGGCGGATGCCTATGGCCACGGCGTCAAAGAAGTCGCGCCAGTGATGGCGCGTGCGGGTGCGGATGCTTTCGGTGTGGCGACTTTCAAAGAGGCCATTGAGCTGCGGCGTAGCGGAATCGATCAGCCGATTGCGGCGTGGATTTGGGACTCCACGCAGGAAATCGCGGAAGCTTTGGCGTGCCGCATCCACATTGCAGTGCCCTCCTTGGTACACGCGCGCCGCTTGGTGGAATCGGAGATTCCGGCGCAGGTTTATATCAAGGTTGAAACCGGTCTGCATCGCTCCGGCGTGGAGGAAGCGAACTGGGATGTTACTTTCGCATTGCTTCGCGACGCCCCGCAGGTCGAGGTTCTAGGCCTCATGTCGCATTTTGCGTGCGCGGATGAGCCAGATAATCCCTTCAACGACGAGCAGGAAGCTAATTTTCGCCGCGCGCTGGAGCGGGCCCGGGCTGCAGGCCTGGAATGCCCAGTGAATCACTTGGCCAATTCCCCGGCTGTTTTGGACCGACCTTCCTCCCATTTCGAGATGGTCCGTCCGGGCTTGGCTTGTTATGGCCTGGAGCCGATCCCCGGCCTCGAGCACGGCTTGAAGCCGGCGATGACTTGGGCGGCGAGCGTCGTCAACGTCAAGCCGATTCAGCCAGGCGAGGGCACCTGCTACAACCTCACGTGGAAGGCCGAGAAGCCGGGATTTTTGGCCACGATTCCGTGCGGATACGCCGACGGTTTGCCGCGCAACTTTCAGGGCAGGCTTAAGGTCGGCATCGGCGGCAAGCTTTACCCACAGGTGGGCCGCGTGTGCATGGACCAGATTGTCGTGGACTTGGGTGAGAACGAGTACGGCGTCGAGCAAGGCGACGAAGCCATTATCTTCGGCGAAGGCGGCCTGAGCGCGACGGATCTGGCGGAGGCCACCGGAACCATCAATTACGAAATCATCTGCCGTCCCACTGGCCGCACTGCCCGCCACTTTGAGGGAGGAATCGGGCATGCGTAGCCAGTTTCCGCAGCAGGGCCAAAAGCAGGTAGCTACTGCCGAAGCCGCCCGCGAGCTGGGAAAGGAACTGGGGGCGGCGCTTGAGGCTGGCGACCTCGTCATCCTCGACGGCCCGCTAGGCGCAGGCAAGACCACCTTCACCCAAGGCATTGCCGAAGGCATGCAGGTCAAAGGCCGCGTCACCTCGCCGACTTTCGTCATCGCCCGCGAGCATCGCTCGACCGTCGGCGGCCCGTCGCTCGTCCACGTCGATGCTTACCGCCTGCTGGACCACTCCGACGATCCCCTAGGCGAGCTCGACGCGCTGGATTTGGACACCGAGCTTGACGACGCCGTCGTCGTCGCCGAGTGGGGCGGCGGCTTCATGGACCAGCTCGCGGAGGCCTTTTTGCTGATCAACATCAACCGTGAGGCCGCAGACGATACTCGCGTGTTTACCTGGAACTGGGTAGGTTAACTGCCTTCTTGTAGGATAAGCGGGGTCAACTAACCCCCCATATGACGTGCAAGGAGCGCTTTCAATATGACCAAGGTCGGTCAATTCATCACCACATTCCTCATCGGATTGTTCATCATCGCCCTGGGCGCGATGATTGCGCTGTCGAGCATGCGTGAGCAGCCACCCGTGGAGCGCACCCTAGAAAGCGCTGTCGACTCCCTCGATAAGACCAACTTGACTGTCAGCGCCGTCGCTCCGAGCGAGGTTCTGGGCCGTAACTGGCAGGGCATGACCACCATCTGCGCTGGCACCAAGTTGGATGAGATCAAGAAGATGTACGGCATCGACCCGCAAGCCTTGGGCATTGATGAAGACGTCGACGCGGACACCAACTACTTCGTTGCCATCGGCGGCAACAATGAGTTCTACGCAGAGAAGCTCAACCGCGAAAAGATCGACCTGTGCCCGACGGGCCAGCCGTTGCAGCCTGCTGCCACCCAGTCTCTGCTGCCATTTATCAAGGAAGGCGATACCTGGAAGCTGGGCGCCTAATGCTGGTTTTAAGCATTGATACCGCAACGACTGACCTGGTTACCGGTGTAGTAGATACCGAATCCGGTGCGGTCAGCGAGCGGATTATCACCGATACCCGCGCGCATAACGAGCAGTTGATTCCCACCATCCAGCGCCTGCTGGAGGAAAAGGGAATGGGCTTTGCCGATTTGGACGCAATTGTCGTGGGGTGTGGCCCGGGCCCGTTTACGGGTTTGCGCGTAGGTATGGCCACCGCATCCGCGCTTGGCGACGCCCTCGGTATCCCGGTCCACGGCGTCTGCTCCCACGACGCCATCGCTGCCGAACACGGCGCGGATAGGCGCATCCTCGTGGCAACCGATGCACGGCGTAAGGAAATCTACTGGGCGACCTATGCAGAAGGCGTGCGGGTGGAAGGCCCGGGCGTCGTCAAGCCGGGCGAGATAGCCGTGGAGGTGGAAGCGGTAGTTATCCCAGGTAACCTGGTTGAAAAGCTGCCCGAGGCCCTGCAGGCGCTGCCGCACGTGGCGGCGAATCCGCGCCCGGCCGGTTTGGTTGCCGTCGCCGACCTTTCCGCGACGCCAGCTCCGTTGACCCCGCTGTACCTGCGTCGTCCAGACGCCGTGCCGCCGAAGCCAAAGCCGCGCTCAGCCGCCCTTCCCGACATTTCCGGGCTAAGTCTGTGAAGCTGCGCGAACTAACCGCCGTCGATGCGCAGCGCTGCGCGGAGCTGGAGAAAGTGCTTTTTGCAGGGGAAGGGCCGTGGCCGGCGGAGGCCTTCGTGCAGGAAATCGCACACGGTCACACCTTTTATCTAGGCGTGGAAGACGAGGACGTATTGGTTGGTTATGCCGGCATCGGCATGATGGGACCTGTTACCGACCCGGAATTCGAAATTCATACCATCGGCGTCGATCCCGCGATGCAGCGCCGTGGGGTGGGCAGGATGATGATGGATAACATCGTCTATATCGCTGACCTGAAAGACGCCCCGGTTTTTCTCGAGGTTCGTGTGGGCAACGATCCCGCCATTTCCATGTACGAAGCCTACGGTTTTATTAAGACCGGCATCCGCCGCAATTACTATCAACCTTCAGGCGCGGACGCGCACACTATGTTCCGCCCGCGTAAAAGCGAAAGGACCGCGAAGTGAAAATCCTCGGAATCGAGTCTTCCTGCGACGAAACCGGTGTAGGAATCATCGAGCTGGACGCGGACGGCAATATGGAAATCCTGGCTGACAGCGTTGCCTCGTCGATGCAGCAGCACGCTCGCTTCGGCGGCGTGGTTCCGGAAATCGCCTCGCGTGCCCACCTGGAGGCTATGCCGCAGGTGATGCGCGCAGCACTGGAGGAGGCGGGGATTTCCAAGCCGGATGCCGTTGCCGCGACGGTGGGGCCGGGCCTGGCGGGTGCCTTGCTGGTGGGCGCTTCCGCGGCGAAGGCCTATGCGGCCGCCTGGGGCGTGCCTTTCTACGGCGTCAATCACTTGGGCGGGCACGTAGCAGTGGCCAACCTCGAAGGTGAACAGCTGCCGCACGCAGTGGCGCTTTTGGTCTCCGGCGGCCACACCCAGCTGCTTGAGGTTGAGGCGGTGGGAAAGCCCATGAAGGAATTGGGCAGCACGCTTGACGACGCCGCCGGCGAAGCCTACGACAAAGTCTCCCGCCTTTTGGGGCTGGGCTATCCGGGAGGACCGGTCATCGACAAGCTGGCTGCGCAAGGCGAGGCCAACATCGACTTTCCGCGGGGCCTTTCGCGTGCGGAGGATCTGCGCGGCGTGCATCGCCATGACTTTTCTTTCTCCGGCTTGAAGACCGCCGTGGCGCGGTACGTGGAAAAGGCGGAGAAGGAAGGACGCGTCGTATCCATCGAGGATATTTGCGCTTCCTTCCAGGAGGCCGTGGCGGATGTGCTGACCGCGAAGGCCGTGCGGGCCTGCCAGGACACCGGCGCCAAGGTGCTGTTGCTGGGCGGTGGCGTGGCTGCGAATTCGCGCCTGCGGCAACTGGCGGCCAAGCGTTGTGAATCGGCGGGCATCGAGCTGCGGGTGCCGCGTTTTAAGCTGTGCACCGACAACGGCGTGATGATTGCGGCCGTAGCGGCGCAGCTTATTCATGAAGGGGCGGAGCCTTCCGGCCTGGCGTGCGGCACCGATACCCAGCTTGAGGTTGAAGTCCCGCTCGTTAGCGCAGACTAACGTTCACCAAAAGTTTGCCTTCCTCCGGATGCGGGGTAGTTAAAGCGACGGTAATGTGCGGAAGCGATATTGCCCTACTGGCTATTGAAGGAGCCTTACCCCATCATGACCACCGGTTTTCTCGTTAATCCAGATTTGACCCGCCGCAAGATCGAATTCGATCTTGAGCACGCCAACCAGTTCCTGGGCGGCACCACCGAAGACCGCGTCGCCGTCGTGTTCCAAGACGACGGTTCCACCTATGCCGCGCTTTTTAACCCCAATGCCAAGGCGGAGGGCGCGGAGCCGAATCCGGTTGCCTCCCTGGCGCGCAATGCTGCCGATACCGGTAACTCGGCATTCCTGCAGGACCCAATCCGCGCTATTAGTGGTCCGGTCATCTTCGTCGAAGCAGACGGTGAGTCTGAGAACTTCGACGAGGTCATCGAGGCAGTCGAGCACGGTATCCGTGCCGTTAGCAATTACCGCGAAGACTACCCAGAAGAGTATGGCCTCTGGCGCGCGGCGGTCATCAATTCTGAAAAGTCCGTCTAAGTTTTATAGGCTTCGCCGCGCCTCCGGAGTTTGTTGAGGGTTAGCAGTCGCAAGGGTAGAGTGCTAGGAAGGTTGTTTGACCCACAGTTGTTCACCCGCGACGACGGCTGTGCTGGACATTCACAACCGGCACATACAACTAACTGATTCAAATTTCGGAGGAATCACCATGGCAAACATCAAGCCACTTGAGGACAAGGTTCTCGTCCAGATCGTAGAAGCAGAAACCACCACCGCTTCCGGCCTGGTTATCCCAGACTCCGCTAAGGAAAAGCCGCAGGAGGCTACCGTCATCGCCGTCGGCCCAGGCCGCACCAATGACAAGGGCGAGGTCGTTCCGGTCGGCGTCAACGAGGGCGACACCGTAATCTTCTCCAAGTACGGCGGCACCGAGCTGAAGTACGACGGCCAGGAGTACCTCCTGCTGTCCGCACGTGACCTGCTCGCAGTCATCGAGAAGTAGGCCTTCATGCCAAAGCTGATTGCATTTGACCAGGAAGCTCGCGAGGGCATCCAGCGCGGCGTTGATACGCTTGCCGACGCAGTCAAGGTCACCCTCGGCCCCCGCGGCCGCAACGTTGTGCTGTCCAAGGCCTTCGGCGGCCCCACCGTCACCAACGACGGCGTGACCATCGCCCGTGACATCGACATCGAGGAGCCTTTTGAGAACCTCGGTGCACAGCTGGTGAAGTCCGTGGCCGTGAAAACCAACGACATCGCCGGTGACGGCACCACTACCGCAACCTTGCTCGCGCAGGCGCTCATCTTTGAAGGCCTGCGCAACGTTGCCGCTGGTGCCAACCCAGTTGAGCTGAACCGCGGTATCGCTGCGGCGGCGGAAAAGACCGTCGAAGAGCTGATGAAGCGCGCAACGCCGGTGAACTCGGCGTCGGAAATCGCGCAGGTGGCAACCGTTTCCTCCCGTGACCCAGAGGTCGGCGAGATGGTCGCTGGCGCCATGGACAAGGTGGGCAAGGACGGTGTCGTAACCGTCGAGGAATCCCAATCCATCGAGTCCTCCGTGGACGTTACCGAGGGCATTTCCTTCGACAAGGGCTACCTTTCTCCGTATTTCGCTACGGAAGAAGAGACCTACAACGCAGTGCTTGACGACGCAGCCATCCTCCTCGTCCGCAACAAGATCTCCTCCCTGCCGGACTTCCTGCCGCTGCTGGAGAAGATTGCTGAGTCGTCGCGTCCTACCTTGATCATCGCGGAAGATGTGGAAGGCGAGCCGCTGCAGGCGCTCGTTGTTAACTCCATCCGCAAGGTGCTCAAGGTTGCCGCCGTGAAGGCCCCGTACTTCGGCGAGCGCCGCAAGGGCTTCATGGATGACCTGGCCGTTGTCACCGGCGCCACCGTTGTGGACCCGGAGGTAGGCATCAACTTGAACGAGGTTGGCCTCGAGGTACTGGGCTCTGCCCGCCGCGTGACGGTTTCCAAGGAAGACACCGTCATCGTTGACGGCGCTGGCGAAGCTAGCGCTGTGGAGGAGCGTCGCGAGCAGCTGCGCCGCGAAATCGAGCGCACCGATTCCACCTGGGATCGCGAGAAGCTCGAGGAGCGTCTGGCGAAGCTGTCCGGCGGCGTTGCCGTCATCCGCGTCGGCGCTGCTACCGAGACTGAGGTTAACGAGCGCAAGCTGCGCGTCGAGGACGCCATCAACGCTGCCCGCGCGGCCGTCGACGAGGGCGTCATCGCAGGCGGCGGTTCCGCACTCGTGCAGATCTCCAAGGAACTGGAAAGGTTTGCCGAGGAGTTCGAGGGCGAGGCTAAGACCGGCGTGCTCTCCGTATCCCGCGCGCTGACCCGCCCGGCTTACTGGATCGCGCAGAACGCTGGCCTGGACGGCTCCGTCATCGTTGACCACGTTTCCGCACTCGAGAATGGCCACGGTTTCAATGCCGCCACCCTGGAGTACGGCAACCTGCTGGAGCAGGGCATCATCGACCCTGTTAAGGTCACCCACTCCGCAGTGGTTAACGCCACCTCCGTTGCTCGCATGGTTCTGACCACCGAGGCATCCGTAGTGGAAAAGCCGGCTGAGGAAGAAGCTCCCGCTGCTTCCCACGGCCATCACCACTAATTTTTAGCCGCGAATCACCCCGGGTCTCCCACGTGGAGGCCCGGGGTTTCGTCTTAGGATGGCTAGGTGCACAATCAAGAATTCATCCGCGTTGTCGGCGCGCGCGATAATGATCTCAAAGAGATAAGCGTCGATATCCCTAAGCGGAAACTCACCGTGTTCACCGGTGTCTCTGGTTCTGGCAAGTCCTCTCTCGTATTCGGAACCATCGCTGCAGAATCTCAGCGGCTTATCAACGAGACCTACCCGGGTTTCGTGCAGGGCTTTATGCAATCCCAGGCCCATCCCGACGTCGACGAGCTCAGTGGCCTTACCGCCGCCATTGTGGTGGGGCAGGAGCGGATGGCAGCCAACTCGCGTTCCACTTTCGGTACCGCAACGGATATCACCGGCGCTCTGCGCGTGCTTTTCTCGCGCATTGCCTCTCCGCGCGTGGGCGGCCCGGCGGCGTATTCCTTCAACGTTCCTTCCGCCAGCGGGCAGGGCGCTATCGAGGTCAATGGCGTGAAAGAGGTTCGCCGTTTTGAGCGGACCGGTGGAATGTGCCCGACCTGCGAGGGCATGGGCCGCGCCTCGCAAATCGACCTGAAAGAAGTCGTGGACGAGTCCTTGAGCCTAAACGACGGCGCCATCTTGTACCCCGGCATGAAAGTCGGCTCCTGGCTGTGGAAGGCCTACGCAGAGTCAGGGTTGTACCCGGCAGATAAGCCGGTCGAGGATTTCACAGAGGAGCAAAAACACGCGCTGTATTACCTGAGCGACGTCAAGACCAAAATCAACGGCATCAACATGAGCTACCAAGGTCTTGTTGTGCGCTTGCAGGCCTCCGTGCTGTCGAAGGACAAAGATAGCCTCCAAAAACATATGAAGGCCTTCGTGGAACGCGCAGTGGTCTTCGCGGACTGTCCCGACTGCGGCGGCACACGTCTGGCGCAGCATGCCCGCGAATCTTTTATTGCAGGCAAGTCCATCGCCGATGTCTCCGACATGGAGCTTACTGAGCTCGACGAGTGGCTTTCTGCCATCGACGCCCCGTCCGCCGCGCCGCTGCTGGCCTCGATTAGGCGCTCGGTGGCTAATGCGGTGGAAATCGGTTTGGGCTACCTTACCTTGAGTCGTGCCACGGGCACGCTCTCAGGCGGCGAGGCGCAGCGCACCCGAATGGTACGTCACTTGGGCTCCGCGCTTACCGACGCCACCTATGTCTTCGACGAGCCCACCGCCGGCCTGCACCCGCATGATATCGCACGGATGAATAAACTCTTGCTGCAGCTGCGCGATAAGGGAAACACCGTTCTCGTGGTGGAGCATAAACCGGAGACCATCGCTATTGCCGATTACGTCGTCGACTTAGGGCCCCGCGCTGGCAGCCAGGGTGGGGAAGTGGTCTTTACCGGTTCCGTCGATAAACTGCGCGAGGCGGATACCTTAACCGGCCGCCACCTGGCGGACCGCGCCCAGTTCAAGGAAGAAACTCGCACTCCTTCGGGCGCCATCGAAATCCATAACGCCCAGCGCAACAACCTACGCGGCATCGACGTAGACATCCCGCTCGGGGTGCTCAGCGCGATTACCGGCGTGGCCGGTTCCGGTAAGTCCTCGCTTTTGGCGTGCCTGCCAGAAGAAGTCCAAGAACGCATCTTCTTCGTCGACCAAACCCCGATCAAAGGCTCGCGTCGCTCCAACCCCGCGACGTATACCGGCGCGTTGGACTCCATCCGCAAGGCGTTTGCGAAGGCGAACAGTTTTGAAAGCGACGTCGTCAAGCCTGCCCTGTTTTCTGCGAACTCCGAAGGCGCGTGCCCAAATTGCAATGGTGCGGGAGTCATCTACGTGGAATTCGGATTCATGGACGGCGCTGACGTGCCGTGTGAGGTCTGTGAAGGCAGGCGCTTTTCCGAAGACGTGCTGCGTTACGAGCTAGGCGGCAAAAACATCGCCGACGTATTGGAAACGCCAGCTGCTGAGGCTGCGGCTTACTTCGCGGAAAATAAAGTTGCCGCTGCGAAGAAGGTCTGTGAGATCCTGGTCGCCGTGGGGCTGGGATATATCACCTTGGGCCAACCACTCAACACCCTTTCCGGCGGTGAGCGTCAGCGCCTGAAATTGGCCGTCCACATGGCGGATAAGAAGGCGCAGGCTGATGTTTTGGTGTTGGATGAGCCATCGACGGGCTTGCACTTGGCGGACGTCGATAAGCTGCTCGAATTGCTCGACCACCTGGTCGAGGAAGGCAACACCGTGGTGTGCGTGGAACACCACCTAGCTGTGGTCGCACACGCGGACCACATCATTGATTTAGGCCCCGGGGCAGGCTCCGCAGGTGGCGGGTTGGTTGCCGCATGCAGCCCCCGTGAACTCGCCGGCAACGCCTCCTCTGTGACTGGGCGCTACCTCGCTGAATATGTGGCCTAAACGGTGACCGTAGCGCGGGTGCGCAAAGCAGCCACGCGCTCGGATTCGCTCATGCCGCCCCACACGCCGTACGGTTCCGCGGAACTTAGCGCATGCTCGCGGCATAGCTCGAGGACCGGGCAGGACTGACAAATTGCCTTAGCGCGGTTCTCACGCTGGGCGCGAGCGCGGCCACGCTCGCCGTCTGGGTGATAAAACACGTCCGAATTCTCTCCTCGGCATGCACCCTGCAGCTGCCAATCCCAAAAGTCAGCGTTAGGGCCGGGAAGTGAATGGGGCTGAGACATGTTCAAAACTCCTTTAGTAAATACCCTGCGCGCATGAATTCGCGCAATGGAGGAATAAGACGATTTAGAAGTTTCGACGCACGTGGTAAACGAATGGTTACCGGATTGTTTACGCTATATGGATTCTTTACGCGGAGGGCATTTTTAGCGGGTCTGAACTGCACGAACAGCAAAGGTAAACGGTGTATGAACTTTTGGCGCGCCGGGAGTAAAAGGATATAAATCCACCCGAACGGGCTAGGGTGTAAGGGCTAAGGCGAAAACTAAAGCAGCAAACCCCAAGGAAAACCCCAAGGAAAAACAGTGAGCGATACCGATAAAGAGCTAGCGGACCTCGTGCCGCTAGCTGCTGACGGCAACCGTCGCGCACTCCAGAAGATCATGCGGATTATCCACCCGCAGGTGCTGCGCTACTGCCGCGCACGCATCGGCGGCGGGCGCCAACCCACGCCAGAAGACGTCACTCAGGAAATCTG
This sequence comes from Corynebacterium sp. HMSC06D04, assembly GCF_001807315.1. Taxonomy (NCBI): domain Bacteria; kingdom Bacillati; phylum Actinomycetota; class Actinomycetes; order Mycobacteriales; family Corynebacteriaceae; genus Corynebacterium; species Corynebacterium sp. HMSC06D04. The sequence goes on along the minus strand of NZ_KV788525.1, from coordinate 12,174 downwards.
CCTCGCTGTTGCCACATCCATCGACTCCTATGAGGATAAGGGCCGCCCATTCATGGCCTACGTCTATGGCATTGCCTTCAACAAGGTCACCGATGCGCACCGCGCCATGGGTCGAGACCACTCCAACCCCGCCGAGGAAGTCCCGGAAAGCGCGGCCAAAGACGCAAATCCAGAGGAATCTGCGCTGGTCACGGATGGTAGTAACAGAGTGCGGGAGTTGCTCGATACATTAAGTGACAAAGCTCGAGACATAGTCATCTTGCGCGTGTTCGTGGGCCTTACAGCCGAGGAGACTGCGGAAATCGTGGAATCTACACCGGGTGCGGTACGCGTGGCGCAGCATCGAGCATTGGCACAACTGCGCAAGGCTATCGGCGCTTCTGGTCAATAGCGCAAGCGCGTATCTTCTCAAATCTCATATGTCCATATCTCATTCAAGGAAGGGAGGCCATCATGGCGAAGAAGGATGAGCCACAGCTCAATATCTCTGAGCAACTGCAGCCTTTGGTCGACGATGACGCATTCCTGACTAGCCTTTCTCAGGGCCAGGACCCTTCTGCTGGGGAAGACGAGTTGGCGGGCTTGCTTCTCGAGCTGCGTGACGACGTCGAAAAGCAAATGCCGCCAGCTCCGGTTATCGAAGGCGCCGACGAGGAAGCTGAGGTTATCTCTCTGGCCGCGGCCTCCAAGAGGCGTCGTTCGCGGCCTTTCGTCAACGGCCTAATTGGTGCAGCGGCGGCGACCTTGGTCATTGCCGGTACTGGTACTGCCGTCTACAACGCAGGCCCTGGTTCTCCGCTCTACGACGTGCACAAGTCCATGTTTGGCAGCTCGGATGCTTCCTCCGTGGAGCTTGCAGGCACGCTCGAGGAAATGGACCGTCGTTCCGCAAATGGCGACATGGCCGGCACTCGCGAATTGCTTAATGAAGCGCGCCGTATCATCGACGAATCACGCAACTCGCAGCCGGAGCCTACCTCCGCGGAAAAGCCCTCGGCCACGCCGGCTACCAAGCCATTCCCCGCAGCGCGTTCTACGGTAACTGCGACGGAGACCCTGGAAAAGGAAGTCCCAGCATCTAGCCCAGAGCCAGCGCCGGTAACCGTAACGGAATACCAGACCATCACCTCTACGGTTGTGGCTCCGGATACGCCCTCGCAGGAAACTGGCGAGCAGACCGAACCAACTTCAGTCGCCACGGACACCGCTGAGGGCCAAGGCCCTGATGGTTACCTCGGCGAAAACCAGCAGCAGTAAACCAGCAGTATTAAAAAATTCCCTGCCTCACAGCGAGGTAGGGAATTTCTTTTTAACGGGCGTCTAGGCCGTCCATGTAGCCGAGCGCATAATCCCACGGAACATAGCGCGTGGGGTCCGGCTGCGCGCCTGGCTCATGTACCGGGGCGAGTTCGCCGTCCAAAGTGGCGCGCATGTTTGCAGCCATGATGTCCCACTCGTAGAAGTGGTTTTCTTCGCAATCCTCGCACAGAAAGAAGATGCCGTCGATTCCGCGCGGGCCCAGCACGCGTGCGAATTCCTGCACCAAGGCGAGGTCGTGGATGATAGCCAAGCGTTCTTCCTCGGACAAAGGTATGACCTGCTCGTCTTCCTCCAGGAAGGAAGCGGGATCGTTGGGATCGTCTGCGAATGGGTCGCGTGGCATATTGGCGAAGAAGTTCACCTTTGCGAGCCTATAAACTTCTACCCCCTTTAGGCAATTCCTCATAGGGGCTTGCATACCTTTCTTACGGGGCGGCCCGGCTACCATTCGGGGTGCTTTAAGCACTACAGTTGTGGTTACCGCGAAACCATCTTGGCCTTATTTAAGGAGTGTCCTTAACCCATGAGCGATAATCACATTCTCACCGGCGGCGATGACCCAAACAAGGTAGCCCTGTACGGCTTGACTTTTGATGACGTTCTGCTGCTGCCGGCAGAATCCAACATCGTTCCGTCCGAGGTGGATACCTCGGCGCAGTTCACCCGCAACATTCGTCTCGGCGTTCCGCTGGCTTCTGCCGCCATGGATACCGTTACCGAGGCGCGCATGGCAATCGCCATGGCACGCCAGGGCGGTATCGGCGTCCTGCACCGCAACCTGTCCACTGAGGATCAGGCAACCCAGGTGGAAATCGTCAAGCGCTCTGAGTCAGGCATGGTGACGGACCCTGTTACCGCTAGCCCGGATATGACCATCCAGGAAGTCGACGAGCTGTGCGCACGCTTCCGCATTTCTGGCCTGCCGGTCGTCGATGACAAAGGCACCTTGCTGGGCATTTGCACCAACCGCGATATGCGTTTCGAGCCGGACTTCGGCCGCAAAGTCTCCGAGATCATGACCCCTATGCCGCTGGTTGTGGCCAAGGAGGGCGTGGCCAAGGAGGAGGCGCTGGCGCTGCTTTCTTCCAACAAGGTTGAGAAGCTTCCTATCGTCGATGATGACAACAAGCTGGTTGGCCTGATCACGGTCAAGGACTTCGTAAAGACCGAGCAGTTCCCGAACTCCTCCAAGGATTCCTCCGGACGACTGCTGGTGGCAGCGGGTATCGGCACGGGTGAGGAATCCTATGCTCGTGCAGGCGCGCTTGTCGACGCCGGCGTTGACGTCCTCGTCGTCGACTCCGCTCACGCGCACAACAACCGCGTGCTGGAGATGGTTTCCCGTGTACAGAAGGACTTCGGCTCCAAGGTCGACGTCGTAGGCGGCAACCTCGCTACCCGCGAGGCGGCGAAGGCCATGATTGAGGCCGGCGCGGACGCTATCAAGGTCGGCATCGGCCCAGGCTCCATCTGCACCACCCGCGTCGTCGCGGGCGTTGGCGCTCCGCAGATTACGGCCATCATGGAAGCTGCGGCAGTGGCTGGTCCAGCTGGCGTGCCGGTCATTGGCGATGGCGGCATGCAGTACTCCGGCGACGTCGCCAAGGCATTGGCTGCCGGTGCAGATACCGTCATGCTGGGCTCCATGTTTGCAGGCACCACCGAGGCGCCTGGCGATATCGTCGTGGTCCAGGGCAAGCAATACAAGCGCTACCGCGGCATGGGCTCCATGGGCGCTATGCAGGGCCGCGGCCTTACCGGCGAGAAGCGCTCCTACTCCAAGGACCGCTACTTCCAGGCCGACGTTAAGAGCGAGGACAAGCTGGTTCCGGAGGGCGTCGAGGGTCGCGTTCCTTTCCGCGGTGACATCGATGCCATTGTGCACCAGCTCATCGGCGGCTTGCGCGCTTCCATGGGCTACACCGGTTCGGCCACCATCGAGGAGCTGAAGACCAAGCGCTTCGTCCAGATCACCGCGGCGGGCCTGAAGGAATCTCACCCGCACCACCTGCAGCAGATCATCGAAGCTCCGAACTACCGCTAAACGAATCTTTCGAGGAAAGAGAACATGCGCGATTACGTTGAAATCGGTATCGGCCGTGAGGCACGCCGTACTTACGATCTTGATCAGATCTCCTTGGTCCCTACCCGCCGTACCCGTTCTTCTAAAGACGTCGACACCACTTGGAACATCGACGCCTATACCTTCGATACCCCGCTGGTTTCCCACCCAACCGACGCGTTGGCTACGCCCGAGTTCGTCATCGAGATGGGCAAGCAGGGCGGCTTGGGCGTCATCAACGCGGAGGGCCTGTGGGGCCGTCACGCGGACCTAGAGGCAGCCTTGGCGAAGGTCACCGAGAATCCTTTTGACCTTTCCACGCTGCAGGAGCTGCATGCAGCGCCGCTGAATGAGGAGCTGTTGTCAGAGCGCATCGCACAGGTGCGTGACTCCGGCGTGACCGTGGCGGTGCGTGTTTCGCCGCAGCGCGCGCGGGAATTGGCACCGGTGGTCATCAAGGCGGGTGCTGAGATCCTGTTCATCCAGGGCACGTTGATTTCCGCGGAGCACGTGCAGCAGGGCGGGGAGCCGCTGAACTTGAAGGAGTTCATCGGTTCCATCGATACGCCAGTTATCGCTGGCGGCGTGGCTGATTACACCACCGCATTGCACCTGATGCGTGCTGGCGCTGCCGGCATCATCGTGGGCTCTGGTGTTAATACCAACGCCGAGACCGTGGGCATCGATGTGCCGATGGCAACCACCATTGCCGACGTCGCTGCCGCTCGCCGCGACTACCTCGACGAGACCGGCGGCCGCTACGTGCACGTGCTTGCCGACGGCGACATCTACACCTCCGCTGACATCGCCAAGGCGATTGCCTGCGGCGCTGATTCTGTGGTCTTGGGCCCGGTTTTGGCCCGCGCTGCAGAGGCAGGCGGAAAGGGCTACTACTGGCCGTCGACGGCTGGCCACCCGCGTTTCCCACGCGGCGTCATCGAGGCTGCGGACATGGACCTCATCGCGGCAGGATACGCGCCGTTATCGGAGCCGGAGCAGGTTTCGCTCGAGGTCATCTTGCACGGCCCGTCTAATGAGCCACACGGCCAGCTGAATCTGGTCGGTGGGCTCAAGCGTGCGATGGCTAAGTGCGGCTACACGGATCTGAAGTCTTTCCAGAAGGTTGGCCTGGCAGTACGCTAACCGACCTTTGCCCGACTGCGGCGGTGTGCCTTCCTTGGCACCCGTCGCAGTTTCGGTTTTGTGCCGCGCGCAAGCACCATCGTCTGTAGTACCGAGGCCATGATAATCAGCGCGATGGCCGCGTAGAAGAAGCCGTTCATCATGCCCAGCGAGAGTCCGAGCGCGGCTGCGGCGAGCCACTGCTCGCGGTCCCAGGTGCCGCCGTCGTCGAAAAGCTGCACTGCGAGCGCCGCACCGAGCTGCAACGCCTCGGAACCGTAACCGCAGTGGCGGAAGCTTTGCGGTACACGTACTCCGCTATCTCGCAGCAACTCGCGCACTGCGAACGTGACGTCGGGCGGCGTATCCGGCTTACCGAGCAAGGTGAGATTTTGGCAGAATATGCAGGTCGAATGCTTGCGCTTTCCGACGAAGCGGAGTCCCGCGTCCTCGCCTCGACCTCACTCGTGCGCGGAACTATCCGAGTGACGAGTTTTCAGACGGCAACGTCCGCGCCGCTTTAACCACGGCAACGCAGCACGCGCTCGCCCGCGCGCCAGAGCTCGAAGTGTAGCGGCCACCGCTTCCCACAACGAACTGGGGTACCCGTATTTAAAGGCGGTTCAATGGGCTAGACTGTAGCGCGTGACTAACCCAACCACTACTCCGCGTCCAGTCCTCGTTGTGGACTTTGGCGCTCAGTACGCGCAGCTCATCGCACGTCGCGTCCGTGAGGCCAACATCTACTCCGAGGTTGTTCCCAACTCTGCCACCGTGGAAGAAATCAAGGCCAAGAATCCGGTCGCTCTGATTCTCTCCGGCGGCCCGTCTTCTGTTTATGCGGACGGCGCTCCTTCTCTGAAGCCCGAGCTGCTTGAGCTGGGCATCCCGGTCTTCGGCATCTGCTACGGCTTCCAGGCTATGACCCAAGCGCTCGGCGGCAAGGTCGCCTCGACTGGCTCTCGTGAATACGGCCGCACCGACGTCAACGTTTCCGGCGGCGTCCTGCACCAGGGCCTCGAGGCCACACACAAGGTGTGGATGTCCCACGGCGACTCTGTCTCCGAGGCTCCGGAAGGCTTCGAGGTTACTGCCTCCTCGGCGGGTGCGCCGGTGGCGGCTTTTGAGTGCCTTGAAAAGCGCATGGCAGGCGTGCAGTACCACCCAGAGGTACTGCACTCGCCGCACGGCCAGGAAGTGCTTACCCGCTTCCTCACCGAGGTCGCAGGCCTCGAGCAGAACTGGACCGCAGACAACATTGCGGAGCAGCTCATCGCTGATATCCAGAAGCAGGTTGGTCCGGAAGGCCGCGCCATCTGCGGCCTGTCCGGCGGAGTGGACTCCGCTGTGGCTGCCGCGTTGGTGCAGCGCGCTATCGGTGACCGTCTGACCTGTGTCTTCGTCGACCATGGCCTGCTGCGCGCGGGTGAGCGTGAGCAGGTGGAGAAGGACTTCGTGGCGTCGACAGGCGCAAAGCTCGTCACCGCAGACGAACGCGAGGCGTTCCTTGCCAAGCTCGCCGGCGTTACCGAGCCGGAGGCCAAGCGTAAGGCAATCGGTGCGGAGTTTATCCGTTCCTTCGAGCGTGCTGTTGCAGGCGTGCTTAACGACGCCCCCGCAGGTTCCTCCGTTGACTTCCTCGTCCAGGGCACGCTGTACCCGGACGTCGTGGAGTCCGGCGGCGGTGACGGTACGGCGAACATCAAGTCCCACCACAACGTGGGCGGCCTGCCTGACGACGTCGAGTTTGAGCTCGTCGAGCCGCTGCGTCTGCTGTTCAAGGACGAGGTGCGTGCCGTGGGCCGCGAGCTGGGCTTGCCCGAGGAAATCGTGGCGCGCCAGCCGTTCCCGGGCCCGGGCCTGGGCATCCGCATCATCGGCGAGGTTACTGAAGAGCGTTTGGAGACCTTGCGCGAGGCAGACCTCATCGCACGTACCGAGTTGACCAATGCTGGCCTAGACGGTGAGATCTGGCAGTGCCCGGTGGTACTGCTTGCCGACGTCCGCTCCGTCGGCGTTCAAGGCGACGGCCGCACCTACGGCCACCCAATCGTGCTGCGTCCGGTGTCTTCTGAGGATGCCATGACCGCAGACTGGACCCGCCTGCCTTATGACGTGTTGGAGAAGATCTCCACCCGTATCACCAACGAGGTCAAGGACGTCAACCGCGTGGTCTTGGATTGCACCTCCAAGCCGCCAGGAACCATCGAGTGGGAATAATCCCGCCCGCCCCGCAGCGCCTCGCCGATCTCGGCGGGGCGCTGTGCGCGTTTTAGAGGAATTCGGCGCGAAACGCCTGCCAGTCGGCCTCGTTCTGGTCGGCATAGGCCCGCGCAAACCGGGCGGCGGAGCGCTCGAAGGCGGTACCTTTACCCAGATAACCCGCGATGGCTAGTCGGTCACCGGTCCGGGCGTGGGCGCGGGCGAGCGTGACGGCGGAGAGCACGGCGACCGCGTTGAGTTCCTCGGCGCTGAGGTCATCGAGATCGATGGAACCCTTGCCATTCCAAAGTTGGCGCACGTAAAAGTGGTGGTCGCCCACCTGCGTCCAGCCGAGCAGGATATCCGCCGTCGCCTGGATGGCGTGCTGGCCCTCGATGACGCGCTGACCATGATGAGCGTACTCGCTTGCCGGGAGATAGGGCGCGAGTGCTGACGGCCGCGCCTCCTTGATTTGCAGCACAAGCGGGTCGTGCTCGCCGTTGCCCTCGAACACCACCATCCACGCACGCAAGCCCACGCTGCCCACGCCCACGACCTTCATCGCTGCATCCTGGTAGCGGTACTGACGCAGCAAGCTGGCTCGCTCTGGTGCGAGCGTGGCGAGATAGGAGCTCAGCGCTTCGCGCACGACGGCATCGGCAAGCTCGCGCTCGGGGCCTTCCACGAGATCACGCAGCGGCACGAGCACCGGCGGATCCGAGATAATGCGGCGTTGCCCGTCGACGACCTCTGTGAGCTTGCCCACCGCACGCTGGCTGTCCTTGGCACGGGCCTTCGCGATGAGCTTGCGCACGCTCTTGACGGACTTCTTGCCCAGTCGTCCACCGAATTCATCGAGTGTCGCCTCCATCTCGAAGCGTGTGTACCACACGTCGAGGTTGCCCATGTCCGCGAAACGAGACATTGCCCGGTGGTAGGCGGCAACGGTGGACTCGACAAGCTCCTCCGGATCAAAGCCTCGCTCGCGCGCGCAAATTTCCACGCTGGTCACCAGTCGCGCAACGTCCCATTCCCAGGGACCGGGCAACGTCTCATCGAAATCGTTGAGGTCGAAGACCGTGCGCCGATCCGGCGCAGAGAAGAGCCCGAAGTTCGAGATATGCGCGTCTCCGCAGGCCTGGACCGTGATGCCCGAGGTAGCCAACGACGCGAGGTCCGCCGCCATAATCGCCGCTCCGCCGCGGTAGAACGCGAACGCCGACTCCCCCATCCGCGCGTAGCGCAGCGGCAGCAGCTCCGCGACGCGCGCCGGAGCCTGCGCGTGGATGATACCCAAAGGGTCGCGGTCCTCGGCAGGCTGCCACGAGCCGAGGGTACGGCGCGGGGTGTGCTTGCGGGCTGCTTTGCCGGCAGCGCGGCGTTCGGCAGGAGTATGTTGTGGCTTCACGTCGAATCAGCCTAGTCGCGAACGAGCGCCTCGTAGAGTTCGCGCGTGGGCGCCGCGGCGTGCGGGCCGGGGGCATCGGTAAGCGAGATGGACACGCGGTTTGGGCGGAGCCTGGACACATGGGTGCTAAACGCCAGCAGCGGGGAGTGGGCGAGGAGCTCGGTGCGCAGTTCATCGCGAAGTGCGCGGTGCCCATCCCGGCAGCCGCAAGCCCGAGCATTTGCGTGAGAATCTCGCCGCCGCCGACATCGTGCTCACCGCTAACGAGGTCACTGACATCGATGCGGCCCTCGACGCCACCGCCATGTCCGACGTTTTCGGCGGCACGAAAAACTAAAACGGCATGTCGAATGACCCGCCTTTCGGGGCGGGTTGTCGTTTGTGGGGGTTAGTCCACGGTGCAGAGGTAGCGCTTGCCGTAGGGCGTGACGTACCAGTAATTGCCCTTGGCATCGTGGGTATACGAATCCCCGTCGGCCTTGCGTCCGTTATGGAACCGGCACAGCGGCACAAGGTTCGCGACGTTCGTGTCGCCGCCCTTGTTCCGCGGGATGAAATGGTCACGCTCGCACAACAGAGCCGGGGTCACACATCCCGGGTGAATACACTGCGGATGCAGCGCGAACGCCATGAGTGTTTGCTTCTCGTTGAAGATCGGCGTCGACTTAAAGCAATCCACCGGCTCACCCCAATCAGTCACCAACGTAACGTAGCCGACCTCCGCCAACTTCTCCTGCACAAGCAAACGAGCCGGGCGCACCGTGCCATCCGTGGCACGAATGAGCTTGCCCTCGGCGAGGTACTCCTCATGCTCGTCGAGACGAATAACTACGTGCGCAGCACGGGCTGGGGCCTGAATTTGTTCTCCGTCGGCGACGAACTGTTTGAACCCGTCGAGCAGGTCGTCGCCGGGCAGCGCGCTGAGCATGTCCATCAGCCACGGGTCTTGGGTGTTAATCACCAAACGGTGCCAGCCGTCTTTGCCATAGGTATGGCGGGCGGACTCCACGCGGGTTTTCGGCTTGGCAAGACTCGCGCCGACCTCATCGAGCTTGGTCTCCGCGGTTCCACACAAGGTGATGCGGGCGGCGTTAGGGTCGTCGCAGCGCGCGGCGAGCACCTCGATGCGGGCGAGCACGCGCAGGCTGTGGCCGGCAGCGCGGGCGGCTTTGCGGGCCTCGGCGATGCCTTTGGGCTTAGTGCGCCAATAGACGGCGGCCAAGGGGTGGATGAACGTGGCGTCGGCGAGCGTCAGGCCGCGGTCGCGGAGTTCAGCCACGGTGAGGCCGGCGGCTTCCTTGAGAGAATCGACGCCGAGAGCAAGGGCATCGAAGATGGAGACGGTCATGCCACGGAGGTTAAGGAGGCGTCGGAAAGCCTGCAACCGATTGTCCAATGTATTTGTCGAACAGGGGTATTCGAACAGGGGTAGACCTAGAGTTGGGCGATGGAGGCGCAGAGCGCGTCGACGTCCTCGTCGCGCGTGGACCAGGACGTGCAGAAACGCACCGCGCGTAGGCCGTCGTGTTCCTCGAAGAACTGGCAGACGTACTTGCTCGAGAGCCCGGCCTCCTGGGCCGGGGTGTTGACCTGCGTGCCGCCCACCATGAAGTACACGGCTGCGGCGGGCGCGAGCACGGAGAGGACGGCGGGATGGGCGGTTTCGTTGTAGTCGTTGCCGAAATGAATTATGCAGCCAGGCTACTCGTAGCGCAGCGCCTCAATCGGGTCGAGTTTTGCCGCTTTGCCGGCGGGGTAGTAGCCGAAGAAGAGCCCGATGGCGAGCGCGAAGAGCAGCGAGACCACAATCGCGCCGAGCGGCGGGAACACGAAGTAGCCCATGAGCGACGAGCCGATCATGCCCGCCACAGAGCCGAGCACCACGCCGATGAGCCCGCCGATGAGACACACGATGATGGCCTCCGTCACGAACTGCAGGCGGATGTCACCCCGCCGCGCGCCGAGCGCCTTGCGCACGCCAATCTCGCGCGTGCGCTCCGTGACGGTAATCAGCATGATGTTCATAACGCCGATGCCGCCGACGAGCAGCGAGATCCCGCCGATTGCCGCAATTGCCGCGGACAACGCCGTGAGCAGCTGGTTGAGGCTCGCGAGGTCCTTGCTGAAGTCGGTGACCTCGACGCGGTATTCCTCGTTGTCGGCGTACATCGAGTCGAAGGCCGCTTGGAGCCGCGCGCCGAGCGCGGCCTTGTCCGTGCCGGGCGCCGCGCGCAGGGACACGGAGGAAAAGGCCTCGCCGGCTAAAGGGGCATCGGAAAGCTGGGCAGCGAGAGTATAGGGCACGAGCGCGTATTCGGCCTCGCCGCCACCGATGAGCGCGCCGGTGTCGGGGGTGTCGTAGACGCCGATGACGGTGAGCTCCAGATCCGTGCCGTCGAGCGGGGCAAAATTCAGTGTCTGGCCCACCGGGTCGGCGTCGCCGAAGAGCTCGGTGGCGGTCGTGGCGGAGAGCATGGTCACGGCACGGTCGGCCGCGATGTCGTCGTCCGTGAGCGCGCGGCCGGTGCGGACGGTGAACTGCGAGGCCGTCACGTAGTCCGGGTTGGTTGGTTTCACCATCACCGCTGAGCTTTCCGATGCCCCCTCCAACTCCAGGTCGCCCGGATACGTGTCGGATTCGCCGATGATGACGCTCTCGACGTCGGGCGCGAGTGCCGTGCGAACCTGCTCGAGCTGTTCGGGGGTGAGGAGGGAATCGGGGTCGTCGACGGAGGATTCGACGTGGTAGTCGGTCTCGCCTTCGTCGGTGCGTTCCTTGACCTGGACCTGGAAGTTATTGGCGCCGACCTTGTCGAGGTCAGAGGTGAACTGGCCCTTGAGCGCGGAGCCGAGGGTGAGGATCGCGATGACGGCGGCAATGCCGATGATGACGCCCAGCAGCGTGAGTAGCGAGCGCATCTTATTGGTGCGCAGCGAGGTGAGCGCCATGCGCAAAGATTCGGTGAGATTCATTTCAGCACCCCGTCCGTCATGGTTACGGTGCGCGAGCACTCGGCGGCAAGCTCCGGGTTGTGGGTAATAAACACGATGGAGGTGCCGCGCTCGCGGTTGAGCTCGTGGAAGAGGTCCATGACGAGGCGGCCGGTCTGGGAGTCAAGGGCACCGGTGGGCTCGTCGGCGAGGATGACCTCCGGGTTGTTGGCGAGCGCGCGGGCGATGGCGACGCGTTGCTTCTGGCCGCCGGAGAGCTCGTTGGGCAGGTGGCTGGCGCGCTCGGACATGCCTACGAGGTCGAGGAGCTCGGCGGCGCGGCGGGCGCGTTCGCGGCGGGGCACGCCGGCGTAGACCATGGGCATCTCCACGTTGGCGAGTGCGGTGATGCGGCCGATGAGGTTGAAGTTCTGGAAGACGAAGCCAAGCTTGTCGGCGCGCAGGCGGGCGAGCGCGTCATCGTCGTAGGTGGAGACGTCCTCACCGCCGAGGAAGTACTCGCCTGCGGTGGGGCGGTCGAGCAGCCCAATGATGTTCATGAGCGTGGATTTGCCGGAGCCGGACTGGCCAATGACGGCGACGAACTCGCCGGGCTCCATCTGAAAGTCGCAGCCGGGCAGGACGGTGATTTCGGCATCGGTGCCTTCGTTAAAGCGCTTGACGATGCCTCGCATGTCGATGAGGCTCATTTCTCTCCGCTCGCTGCGTCGGGCAGGGATGCCTGTTGGCCTACGTCGCCTTCGTGGGCCGCGCCCTGGGTGAGTACGCGGTCGCCGCGGTGGAGGCCAGAGGTGACGGCGGCTTCGAAATCGGTGCGGGTGCCCAATTTCACGTCGCGGCGCTCGATGGTGCCGGAGTCGGAAACGACGAGCACGGCTTTGTCGCCATCGATGAGCGCGCTGAGCGGAACCGTCAGCGCGTCTTTGTCCTCGTGCGTGACGACCTTGACCTTTGCCGTGGAACCTAAACGCAGGCCTTCGCGGTTGCCGTCCACGCGGACTTCGATGGGGAACTCGGCCTTCCCCGAACCCGTGCCGGTGCCGCTCGCCGCCGGTGCGGAGGCCCCGGAGCCGGCGGCCTCGGCGGGCGCGGCGGGCGCGGCGGGGGG
>NZ_KV788524.1:0-39427 GCF_001807315.1 Corynebacterium sp. HMSC06D04 | reverse complement strand
CCCCCGACGTGTCTACTTTCCGGGGGTCAGGCCCACCAAAGACTTCCATGAACCACTGCGCAAACTCGGCTATACCCTGGTGGGAGACTACAGAACCAATCAGCTGGGAAAGCGCGGATCCTATGAAACCATGGGGCTAGTTGAAGGCCACTGGTATTGTCCTGCCATGCCGAAACCTCTGGTGGAAGCCACCGAAGACTTCTATGCCGGACGTATTGATGAGGCCACCTACAACCAGCGGATCAACGAGCGCCGCGCCTTTGCCATGCGGAGAAAAGGCAAGAAGCTCTCCGGTGAGAGCCAGATGTTTATGTGTCCGGGACGAGGTAAAGGAAAGACACTGGCATGTCCCTTGGTGGAAAAGAGTCAGCGCCAGGACGCGAGAGACAGAGGACTACCCTCCATCTCCGGGCCAAATCTATCTACCGCGCGCAAGGCAAAAGGAAAGTGCTGTACCAATAAGGTCTCGGTAACCATCCCGAATAAGGAGGGAATGCGCTACCGCCAAACTGGCCCTGCTTTTAAGACACCGGAATGGAAGAAGGTGTATGGCACGTGGCGCAATGTGATTGAAACCCGCAACGACTATGTAAAGAACAATCGTGGTGGTGCTGCTATTGGTGACCATACGAGAAGACCTGTACGCGGTTTTGCTGCGGCCTTCTTCTATACAGCTCTTGGTGTGGTCGCGGCCAATGTATCTATGATTCGGCGTTTTCTTGGCCGGGTGGATCGGGATGAAAAGACTCCGCCTCCTGACTCTGGTAAACCTGTACCGCCGCGCGATCCGGTGCTCGCTGGCGCGCACCCGAACGCGCCGCCTGCGCAGCATGTTGCCTAAGACCAACTGAATACTTATCACACAGTTAGCTCGGAAAACCGATATAGGGTTCCGGGCTATTAGTCGTTTTAGAGGGGACGAACCATGTTGTGTTTCTTATTGGTTAGCGCCTGGATCACAGCGAAAACGACTAAACCCACCGCATAGAAGCGGTGGGTTTATCTATCGGAGGCAGTTTCGCAAACGATTTAAGCTAGATTCGCAAAACCGTCGATTGTATTGGTCGGGATAACAGGATTTGAACCTGCGACCTCTTCGTCCCGAACGAAGCGCGCTACCAAGCTGCGCCATATCCCGGAAACCGTCTTACGCGGTACCCGAATACTTTAACGCAGCCTGAGGGTGAACAACAAAACGCCAGCTGAGCGGGGACTCTAGCATGTGAGGGCAGATGCGGCGCTAGGCAACTTCGGTGATGCGCAGCAGCGTCGCGGAAGGGCGGCAGAAGATGCGCACAGGGGCAAACTTCGAGGTGCCGAGGCCGTTGGAAACGTGCATCTTCATCGGGCCGAAGTCATGCAGACCCTGGACACGAGCGCGGTCGATTCCGCAGTTAGTGACCAGTGCGCGGGAGCCCGGCAGACAGATCTGGCCGCCATGGGTGTGGCCGGATAGGGAAAGCTGGTAGCCGTCGGCAGCGAATTGCTCAAGTACGCGCGGCTCAGGGGCGTGGAGCAGTGCCAATGCCAGGTCCGCATCCGGGTTGGGGGCGCCGGCGATCTCTGAATAGTCATCAAGGTCGTGGTGCGGATCATCCACGCCAGCGACGGCGAGCTTGACGTCGCCCACCTTGAATTCCACGCGAGCCTGGTTGGCGTCGTGCCAGCCACGCTCAATGAATGCCGCACGCATGCCCTTCCATGGCAGGTCAACGTAGGAAGGCTCACGCTTGCGGCCCAACAGGTACTTGAATGGGTTGACCGGACGCGGCGCCCAATAGTCGTTGGTGCCGAAGACGAACAGGCCTGGTCGGTTCAGCAGCGGGCCGAGGGCGCGCAGCGTATCGGGCACGCCGCCCTGGTCCGACAGGTTGTCGCCGGTGTTGACCACCAAATCGGGATTCAGCTTATCCAGCGCCGCAACCCACTCAATTTTTGCTTCTTGCCCCGGAATCATGTGCAGATCCGAGATATGGAGGATGCGGAACTCTTCCTCACCGCGCAAAGTGCCCGCAGGCAGCAGCGGCAGCGTGTACTCTTTCAGCTCAAACTTGGTCAGTTCGGTGTAACCCCACGCCAGGGTGCCAAGGCCAGCGGCGGCAATGCCGCCCATAATCGGGAGAATCTTCACCTAATCAAGCCTACCTGGCGTAGATTGAAGTACATGAGCCAGCTTAAAGAAACCATTCGTGGAGATCTGAAGACCGCAATGAAGGCCCGCGAGAAGGAACGCACCAGCGCTATCCGCGCCCTGCTCGCTGCAATTCAGGCAGAAGAAACCAATGGCGCACGCCATGAACTAACCGATGAAGACGTACTCAAGGTCATCGCACGCGAAATCAAGAAGCGCCGCGAGTCCGCTGAGGTATACGCAGAAAATGGCCGCCAGGAGCTGGCCGACGCCGAGCTTGCCGACGTCCCTTACTTCGAGGCCTACCAGCCAGAGCAGCTTGACGACGCCGAGCTGGACACCCTCGTCGGCGAGGCCATCGCTGAGGTAGAAGCAGAAACCGGTGAGACCGTAACCATCAAGCAGATGGGTAATGTGATGAAGGTTGCCACCGCGAAGGCCGCTGGCCGCGCTGATGGCAAGCGCCTTTCCGCGGCTGTAAAGGCAAAGCTGTCTTAAGCCCTAAAAACGCGTACCGCTCTATGCAAATAAGGCGTTCAATCTCCGCGATCGGAGTGCCTTAAATACATAGAGCGGTATTTTTTATGCCCTTCTAGCTTCTCTAGAAGCTAGAGGCCGAAGAAGCTGCGGATGTCGTTAGCGACGGCGTCGATGTCTTCCTGACGGATGAGCGGCTCCGGCGCGGGTTGCTGCTGTTGCTGATCGCCGGAAGGGGCCGAGTTGGCACCGCCGGTGCCGGTCCGTGCTGCTTCGGCGCCTTGGCCGCTACCGTTGGAGGAAGGTGGAGGTGCGGCAGAAGTGCCGTCGGAAAGCTGCAAAGTGACCTCCGCACCCTTCTTGAGGCCCCTTGGCCCAGTAATCGCGCGGACCACGCGGCCATAAGGCACGCCGTTGCCCTGTACTTGCGAGATCTTTACCTCATAGCCCTCGGCCTCTAGCTTGGAGCGAGCCTCGCTTTCGGACTTGCCGCGGAGGCTGTCGAAGAGCGAATTGACCTTGCCCTCGTCATAAGCCTTGTTGTAATTCGGAACCGTGCCCTGTGCTGCGGCCGGAATGCTAGAGGCCATTGAGTAGAAGGAACGCGCGGGCTCAAGGCCGCCGAAGAGATCGCCGTAACCACACTGGCGCACCGGGCTGGTACACAGTGAGGAGGTGTTGGTACCGTCGTTGTAGATATAAGGAGCGGCAGATATAGCGGAGTTAAAGCCCAGGAATGCGGAGGACTGATTGGACTCTGTAGTACCAGTCTTTGCCGCAGCCTTGCCGTTAAAGCCCATCATCTGTGCGGAGGCAGAGGCAGTGCCCTTTTCGGTATCGGCCGTCATGTTGTTGGTCAGCGTATTGGCGATGTCCTTGTTGACGGCGCGCTCGCAATTCGGAACCTTGAGGTAGACCTCGTTGCCGTCCTTGTCCGTGATCTTGCTGATCGGGTTAGGCTCACACCACATGCCCTCCGAGGCCAAGGTGGCGCCGACGTTAGCCAGCTCCAGCGGATCTACGGCAGTCGGTCCAAGCGTGTAAGAACCCAGGTTGGATTCCTTGATGTGTTGGGCGATCGAGGTGTCCTTGTCGTAGCTGCCTTTTTCGCCATAGGAACGCAGGCCCAGTTTTACGGACATATCTACTACGTGCTCCACACCGACCTGCTCGATGAGCTTGATGAAGGTCGTATTCGGCGAGAACGCCAAGGCATCCTGCATCGTCATGGTCGCGGCGTAGTTGCCGGCGTTTTCCACGCAATAGCGGTTAGGTGGGCAGCCCGCGGCACCGCCGGAGCCCAAGCCCTCTGCTTCGTAGCGAGTTGGGACATCGAGCTGATTTTTGATGCCATAACCAGACTCCAGAGCGGCAGCGGCGGTAAAGACCTTGAAGACCGAGCCGGCGCCGTTGCCCACTAGGGAGTGCGGCTGCGGGAGCATGGTTTCGTTCTTGTCGAGGTCCAGACCATAGGTGCGGGAGGAGACCATGGCGAGCACTGGGCGGTTGGACTTGCTGGGCTCGACCACGTTCATTACCTCGGCGACACCGGGTGTATTGGGGTCTGTCTGAGAGCGCACCGCATTGAGTGCTTGGTCTTGTACGTCCGGGTTCAGCGTGGTGCGGATGGTGTAGCCGCCGCGGGCGAGCTGCTCGCGGGAGATGCCCTTTTCTTCTAGGTATTCGATGACGTAATCGCAGAAGAAGCCACGATCCTTGGCGCTGATGCAACCGTTAGGAAGCAGGGAAGGCTTATCGAGTACGCCGAGATCTTGCTGGGCGTACTTATCGGCCTCTGCCTGGGTGATGGAACCGCTATCTGCCATGGACTGCAGCACGAGGTTGCGGCGCGAGAGCACCTCGTCCTTATTGGTAAAGGGGTTGAGGTACTCAGAGGATTGGACCATGCCGGCCAGCATCGCTGCCTGTGGCACAGTGAGTTCAGAAGCATGGGTGCCAAAATAGGTGCGCGCAGCGGCCTCGACGCCGTAGGCGTGATTGCCGAAGGGGACGAGGTTCAGGTAATTGCTGAGGATTTCTTCCTTGTCCAGCTTCTTATCGAGGTCCGTTGCCATGCGCATCTCACGCAGCTTGCGCGGTACCGATTGCTCGATGGCGGCGGCGCGTTCTTCCTCCGTTTTGGCATTGACCAGCAGCAGGTAGTTCTTTACATATTGCTGGTTCAAAGTTGAAGCGCCCTGGGAGACGCCGCCGGAAGCCAAGTTGCTCCAAAGGGCACGGAAATTGCCTTGGAAGTCAACGCCCTCGTGCTCGTAGAACCGGCGGTCCTCGATTGCGACGATTGCCTGCTTCATCGGCTTGGAAATCTTCTCGGCGCTAACAGGGTGGCGACGCTGCTCATATATATAGGCCAGGCTGTTGCCTTTGGCGTCCAAAATCGTGGATACGCCCGGGGCGTCGCCAGCAGTGAGATCTTGCAGATCGGACTGCATGGTGTCGTTGGTACGGGCAATTGCCACACCAGAAAGACCCGCAAAGGGGGCAATTACTACGGCGATGAGCGCCCCCACTAGAACCGTGGAGAGGGCAATTTTTCCCAGGGATTTGATGACAGTCACGAGAAACACCCTACGTGGTGAAACTGTGAGCGGGGAAGAATGAACTCCCCCCTAAAGTGTGACGTGTTAGACAAGTGCTTACGCGTGTGAATACACTTACCGTTGTTACATAATATTCCGCAATCTGAAACATCTTACAAGCGGCTGCGCTGCTTGCATGGGGTTTCATAAAAATTATTCCCAAAGCCGCGGAATAGGTAGTAGAGGAAGGAGCTACCCAGTCATGACCGTAAGCCTGAAGGTAACGGGAGCGTCTAAGTCTGCAAGTGCGACCGAGCGCGGTGAATGGGTAACTCAAGCAAAGTGCCGTAACGGTGACCCAGACGCATTGTTTGTCCGTGGAGCCGAGCAGCGTAAGGCTGCTGTAATTTGCCGCCACTGCCCGGTGCTCAATGAATGCCGTGCCGATGCCCTCGATAACCGCGTGGAATTTGGCGTATGGGGTGGCCTGACTGAGCGCCAGCGCCGTGCGCTGCTGCGCAAGAACCCGCACATCACCAGCTGGGCACACTACCTAGCTGAGGGCGGCGAACTCATCGGTATTTAACCAAATCGCAGGGTTGGTTAACGCGCCATTTTTGCCCTTAGGCCGGTAGAATATGGCCTATGACTAAATGGGAATACGCTACCGCGCCAGTACTGACTCACGCGACCAAGCAGATCCTCGATTCCTGGGGTGAAGATGGTTGGGAGCTGGTTACCATCACTCCCGGCATGAATCCGGAAAATGTCGTGGCTTACTTCAAGCGTGAGGTGGAGCAGTAATGAGCTATCTCACGCGCCTAGCCGATCTTGGATATTCACTGCCTGAGGTGGCAAAGCCGCTTGCTTCCTACGTGCCTGCAGTTCGCGTAGGAGATCAGGTGTGGACCTCCGGTCAGTTGCCTGTAATTGACGGCAATCTGCCTGCCACCGGCAAGGTCGGCGCAGAGGTATCTGTTGAAGATGCGCAAGAATACGCCCGGGTGGCAGCGCTGAATGCTCTCGCAGCTATCGATTCTGTTGTTGGCTTAGACAACGTCTCGCGCGTGGTCAAGGTTGTAGGTTTCGTGGCTTCGGCACCTGACTTTGTGGAGCAGGCTGCTGTTATCAACGGTGCTTCTGACTTCATCGGAGAGCTATTCGGAGAGGCTGGCACTCACGCTCGCTCGGCTGTGGGCGTGGCCGTTTTGCCGAAAAACTCGCCCGTCGAGGTTGAAGTTATCATAGAAATTTCTAAGTGATCGGATAGGCTTAGTAACCATGGAGCATCCTGCATACAGCCAATTGCGTCCCGTGACTCAATCCGTGGGCGTTGTTCTTTGTGACAACCCAAGCTACACGGCACTTGAGGGAACCAACACGTGGATCATTCGCGCTAACGAAGATTCCAGGGCCATCGTTGTTGATCCGGGCCCAGAAGATGAAGGTCACCTCAACGTTGTCAGCGCTAACGCTGGCGAGGTGGCGCTGATTTTGGTTACCCACCGTCACGATGATCACGCATCGGGTGCGCAGCGTCTTCGCCAGCTCACCGGTGCGCCGATCCGCGCTTTCGACCCGAACTACTGCAATGGAGCAGAGGCGCTTGTCGACGGCGAAATTATCACCGTCGACGGAATCACCCCGCAGCTAGAGGTGGTCCACACCCCAGGGCACACTGCGGATTCCACCTCTTTCTTTGTGTGGTCTGGAGTTGCCAAGGATTCTCAGCTCGAGGGAATCATGACCGGCGACACCATTGCCGGCCGCCACACCGTCTTGCTGTCTGAGACCGACGGTGACTTGGGCGAATACTTGAAGACCTTGGACATGCTGGAAGAGCGCGGCAAGGATATCCCGCTGCTGCCTGGCCACGGCCCAGATTTGGATGATGTTTCCCAGGTTGCGCGCAAGTACATTGACCGTCGCTACCACCGTCTTGAGCAGATCAAGGAAATCCACGGCCGCTTGGGCGAGGACATTGATCTCAAGACTTTGGTCGATGAGATGTATGACGACGTTGACCCAGTTCTGCGGCATGCAGCTGAGCAGTCCACTCGTACTACTTTGAAGTACTTAGCTGCGCGCAAGTAGGCGGGGCAAATAAACTGCCTGAACAAAACCGCTAAAACTAAAAATAATCTCCCGGCCTCCTGAATAGGGAAGCTGGGAGATTACTTTTAGTTTTAAGGCTATTAGCGAGCGCGCTTTGCCAGGTGCTCGGTATCCACGATGAGGACGGACTTGCCTTCGAGGCGGATCCAACCGCGGTGCGCGAAGGTAGCTAGAGCCTTGTTGACGGTCTCGCGGGAAGCGCCGACCAGCTGGGCGATCTCTTCCTGGGTGAGGTCGTGGTTGACGCGCAGTGCGCCACCTTCCTGCACGCCGAAGCGGTTAGCCAGCTGCAGCAGGGTCTTAGCAACGCGGCCCGGAACGTCGGTGAAGATGAGGTCCGCGAGGTTCGCGTTGGTGCGGCGCAGGCGGCGAGCCAGAACGCGCAGCAACTGCTGGGCGATGGCAGGGTGATCAGCGACCCACTGCTTGAGCATCTCGGAGTTCATGGTGGCTGCCTGCACCTCGGTGACGCAGACTGCGGAGGAGGTGCGTGGGCCTGGATCGAAGATGGAGAGCTCGCCGAACATATCGGAAGGGCCCATGACGGTCAGCAGGTTCTCGCGGCCATCCGGAGCGTGGCGGGCCAGCTTAATCTTGCCCGAGGTGATGATGTAGAGACGGTCACCGGGCTCGCCTTCATCAAAAATGGTGGTTCCGCGCGGGAATCGGACGGTTTCCATCTGCTCAATGAGGTTCTGTACCGCGACGGGATCAACGCCCTGGAAAATGCCAGCGCGAGAAAGAATGTCCTGTACGCCTTCCACGATTTACTCCTTGAAGTCAATGGGGGGTAGTGGTGTTGAAATGCTCAGAACTCTTCCAAGCATTTGACGCGTGTGTAACGAAAACCTAGATGTGTTCTAGCGATACAGGCGCGCGCCCCTATGTAACTCATCTCATCCTACAGTGTAATTTGTCACTTTATCTAACCTCGTGAAAAATTGTCACAGCTTAGAGGAGGTCAGGGGCGTATGCGAAGAAATTTCTTAGTTTCCGAGGACCTTCGCCTCAAGCTTTTCCATGAGGATTGCAAACAGTGCGAGGGCGACGGGCACGATGATAACCAGTGAGACCATGCCCGCCATTCTACTAAGGTAGGAAAGATGTCTGAGTCATCGCCCGCTAGCCGTGCATCGCGCATCAATGACCTGCTAGCAACGGAGTACCCCGACGCCGAATGCGAACTAGATTTTCGCAATCCCCTAGAGCTGCTCGTAGCCACGGTGCTCTCGGCACAATGCACCGATGCCAGGGTCAACCAGGTTACCCCGGAGCTTTTTGAAGAGTATCCCTCTGCCGCGCATTATGCCGCGGCCCGAAGGGCCGACCTGGAGGCTGTTTTGCGCCCGCTGGGCTTTCAGCGCGCGAAGGCGGGGCACTTGCTGGGCATCGGCGAGAAAATCATGGCCGATTTCGATGGGCAAGTCCCTACCGGGATTAAGGAGCTGACCTCTTTGCCCGGCGTGGGCCGCAAGACTGCGCTGGTGGTACGTGGCAATGCCTTTGGGCTGCCGGGGATTACTGTGGATACCCACTTCGGAAGGCTCATGCAGCGCATGGCTTTGAGCGAATCCAAGACGCCGCTGCAGATTGAAAAGGACATAGCCCAGCTGCTGCCGGAGGAAGAATGGACGATGTTTTCGCATCGCATCATCTTCCATGGCCGCCGTGTTTGCCATGCGCGTTCCCCGCAATGCGGTGCCTGTGTAGTGCGTCATTTGTGTCCTACGGGCGCCGCACCTCCTGATGTCCGGTAGGGGCAGTAAGGTATTGCGCATGAACAGGCCCAACGTTTATGTCATCGGTTCGCTCATCGCAGCAGTGCTTGTTGCCTTGGTGGCCTTTGTTGGAGCACGCAGCCTTTTGGGCGCAGGCCAGGATTCCGCAAACAGTGCCTCAAACAGTTCCCAGAATGCGGCCCAGAATGCGGCCCAAGGCGCGGACCAGAGCGCTACTGCGGGTGTTGGCGCGAACGCGGACGTCGCCAAGCGCCCGGCGTGTCCGGAAGGGCCGGTCGCCGGAGTAGAACTTGAGTGCTTGGGCGCGCAGGCCAAGGGGAAGGCAAAGGATGTGCAGGTCATCAACGTCTGGGCCTGGTGGTGCGAGCCTTGCCGAGCTGAGCTGCCGTATGTGCGCCAGATTGCGGATGAGCATCCCGAATGGTCCGTCGTGGGAGTGCATGCGGATAAGAATGCAGCAAATGGCGCGGCCTTTTTGGAAGACCTCGGCGTGAATCTCGCAAGCTACCAAGACTCCGATAATTCCTTCGCCGGCACCCTGGGTCTTCCCGGCGTCATCCCGGTCACCGTCGTGGCCTATAAGGGCGAGGTGAAAAAGCAGTACGTCAAGCCTTTTAAGTCGGAGGAAGAGCTGGAGAAGGCCGTGGAGGAGGCCCTGCGATGAGCACGCGGGAACGCACGGTCTTTCCAGAACGAGCGCCGGGGTGGCTGCGTCCTGCCTTAGGCGTGGATGCGCGGGCGGTGCAGGAGCGAATCGGCAACCGGGATGCGGATCGCTTTACCCAAACCACACCACCGGTGCGGCGTGAGTCTGCCGTTTTGGTCCTGTTCAAAGGCTCTAGTTTTAAGGATGGGGAAGTGCTGCTCACACACCGTTCGCCCACCATGCGCTCTCATTCAGGCCAAATTGCTTTCCCTGGCGGACGGCGGGACCCAGAAGACGCCACGCTTGTCGACGTTGCACTACGCGAGGCCTGGGAAGAAACCGGGCTGGAGCGCGCGAGTGTGACTGCCCTGGAAGTGTGGGAGCAGTTGCATATTCGTGCAACGGGTAACCCTGTAAGCCCGGTCTTGGCCTACTGGCACTCCCCGGGCGAGGTCTGGGCTGCCAGCCCGGAAGAGACCGATGACGTGTTTTGGTATCCATTGCGTGAGCTCGCGGAGCCGAAGAATCGTTTGTTGGTGGGCTTCGGTCCGTGGCATGGCCCGGCCTTTTATACGAATGACTACCTCGTGTGGGGGTTTACTGCCGGAATTCTGGCAACAATATTGGAGCACGCTGGGTGGGAGCGCACATGGGATAACAATTCCGTGCATGATCTGCACGGCGCACTAAGCCGCTCCCGGAATAATGAGAAGATGTTTTAGCTTTCGCAGGCTACTTACGGCTCTTCTTAGACAATAGAAAAAGAAAGATTTTCCTCCCGTGACCCTGACCCTCGCCCTAGACCTCCTGATCATGGTCGCCGTATTGCTCGCCTTGGTGGCGGGCTGGCGCCAAGGAGCTATCTCTGCCGTGCTTTCCTTCGTGGGCATCGTGGCAGGCGTTGTGTTGGGCACGGTGCTGGCCCCCGTTGCCATGCAGCTTACGGACCAAGCGGCTTTGCGCTTCCTGCTGGCCATCGGCGTGCTTATTCTGCTCGTGGGCGTCGGCCAGCTCATCGGCGCAAGCATCGGTGCGCGCTTGCGCGATAGAATGCGGACCCGGCAAAAGCAGCGCGTGGATTCTTTCATCGGTGCCGGCTTCCAGGCAGTGGCTGCGATCTTTGTGATTTGGTTGGTTTCGCTGCCCTTGGCCTCCAATGTGGGCGGTACCCCAGGCAAGGCCTTGCGCGAATCACGCATTCTGACGGCGCTTAATGGGGTGGCGCCTACGCAGCTGGCTGCGTTGCCGAATGGTGTCGCGGCGATGCTGAATGAATCCGGCCTGCCGCCGCTGGTCTCGCCGTGGCAGACTTCCGACTCAGCCGTCGAGGTGGCCGCGCCGCCACAGGACGTGAACGATCCTGCGCTGGTAGAGCAGCTGCGTCCATCAATTATTCACGTGCTTGGCGACGCAGAGGTTTGCTCCCGCCGCTTGATGGGTTCCGGCTTCGTCGCGGCCGATGATTACGTGATCACTAACGCCCACGTGGTAGCCGGCACTGAGAAGGTGCACCTCGATACCGTGTTGGGGCTGCGCGAAGCGCAGGTGGTTTATTACAACCCGGACGTCGATATTGCTGTGCTGCACAGCAAGAACCTGGGAATTGCTCCGCTTGAGTGGGCTGAACAACCGGCAGATACCGGCGATGACGTAATGGTCATGGGCTTCCCGCACTCCGGGCCGTTCGACGCCGGCATGGCGCGGGTGCGCGAGCGCATCACCATTGCTGGGCCGGATATCTATTCCAAGGGCCGCGTCGAGCGTGATGCTTATACGGTGCGCGGCACCATTCGCCAGGGAAATTCAGGTGGCCCGATAGTCAATGACATGGGCCAGGTGTTGGGCGTGGTCTTCGGCGCTTCCGTGGATGATGCGGAGACCGGCTACGCTCTTACCGCCGACGAGGTAAAAAACCACATCGGCGATATCACGCAGCTGCGGAGCCCGGCAGACACCGGCAGCTGCGTTGCTAGCTAGCTTTTGGTCAGCCCCAAGTTGCTGCCCGTGCCAATCTCCAAGTGCATGCCTGGAACCGAGTTGATGAGGTTGCGGGTGTATTCCTCTTGCGGGTTGTTGAAGATGGCCTCGGAGGTGCCAGCCTCCATGACCTTGCCTTTGCGCATAACCACGACGTCGTCGGCAGTCTGACGCACCACGGCTAGGTCGTGGGTGATGAACAGGTAAGACAGCTTGAGCTCGGACTGCAGCTGCGCCAAGAGCTTGATGATCTGGTCTTGGACCAGCACGTCGAGTGCGGAGACCGCCTCGTCGAGAACAATGACCTCTGGGTGCAGGGCCAAGGCACGAGCGATCGCGATACGCTGACGCTGACCACCGGAAAGCTCGTTCGGGTAGCGGCGCATCGCAGAACGCGGCATTGCCACCATGTCGAGCAACTCTGCAACGCGGGCCTCGCGCTCTTTGCGGTTACCCACCTTGTGCAGCGCGAGTGGTTCCTCGATGCACTTGTAGATGGAATACATCGGATCCAAGGAACCATATGGGTTCTGGAAGACCACCTGCATCTTGCGGCGCAGCTGGAAAAGCTCCTTCTTGGACAGCTTCGAGGTGTCCTTGCCCTCGAACTCGATGGTGCCGGAGGTCGGGGAGAGCAGGCCCAGCACCATGTTTGCCACGGTGGACTTGCCCGAACCAGACTCGCCCACGAGTGCCATGGTGGTGCCGCGACGGATATCAAAAGAGACGTCGTCGACTGCCTTGAGCAGTTTCTTCTCGCCGCGCTGACCGCGGATATCGAATTCCTTGTTCAGGTTGCGCACGGAGATGACGGCTTCATCTTCGATGTTGGCGCTGTGCGAAGCCGCGGCCTTGAGCTCTGTGCTTTCCACGCCTGCCTCTTGGGCAGCGCGGATGCGCGAGGAAGCCAAGGAAGGCGCTGCGGTAACCAGACGCTGGGTATATGGGTGCTCCGGATCGCGCAGAATCTCGCGCGAAGGACCAGACTCCACGATGCGGCCGCGGTGCATCACGATGAGGTGCTCGGCGCGTTCTGCCGCCAAGCCCAAGTCGTGGGTAATAAATAGCACGGCGTTGCCCAGCTCTTCAGCGAGGTGACCCAGGTGGTCCAGGATGGTCTTCTGCACGGTCACGTCCAGCGCCGAGGTGGGCTCGTCGGCAATCAGCAGCTTTGGGCGCGCAGCCAGGCCGATGCCGATGAGTGCGCGCTGGCGCATGCCGCCAGAAAACTCGTGTGGATACTGCTTGGCGCGACGCGCGGCGTCGGGAAGCCCTGCTTCCTCCAGGATCTCCACGACGCACTTTTCGCGCTCGGAGCCCTCCAGCACGTTGTTAGCCTTCAGCGACTCTTCGACCTGGGTGCCGATACGCCAGACCGGGTTCAAGTTGGACATTGGATCCTGCGGAACCAAGCCGATCTTGTTTCCGCGCAGGGCCTCGAACTGCTTGTCGTTGTAGTGGGTGATGTCCTCACCCTCGAAGAGGATTTGTCCCTTCGTCACCTTGCCGGTGCCCGGCAGAAGTCCCAGGATGGACATCGCGGTTGTGGACTTACCGGAACCGGACTCGCCCACGATTGCCACGGACTGGCCTGGGTAGATGGTCATGTTGACGCCACGTACTGCCTCGACGGTGCCGGTGGAGGACTCGAAGGAGATGTGGACGTCCTTCATTTCAAGAAGTGGCTTATTCATTAGCGATTCCTTGCCTTCGGGTCGAGGGCGTCGCGGACGACGTCGCCCATCATGATGAAGCTCAGAACGGTCAGGCCCAGAGCGCCTGCCGGGTAGAACAAAACGGCTGGATTCATGCGCAGGGAGGCCTGTGCATCAGAGATGTCGCCGCCCCACGAGACGAACGTGGAGGGCAGGCCGATGCCGAGGAAGGACAGCGTGGCCTCGGCAACGATGTAGGTGCCCAGCGCGACGGTGGCATAAGAAATGATCGGAGCCGCAGCGTTCGGCAGGACGTGGCTAAACAGGATGCGGGCGTTGGAAGCACCGATGGAACGCGCGGATTGGACGAATTCCTCGTTCTTGATGGATACAACGGCACCGCGGGTGATGCGGGCGATGGATACCCAGCCGAACAAGCCAAGTACGAGAACCACAGTGATGATGGTGCGGTGCTCCTTGAACATCTGCATGACAACGATGGCCGCCAACACCAGCGGGATGGCGAAGAAGATATCGGTGATGCGGGAGAGAACAGCGTCAATCCAACCGCCGAAGAAGCCGGCTATGGCGCCCACTAGGGCACCGATGATGACCACGAGGAGGGTGGTCAAAACACCGACGATCACGGATGCGCGTGCGCCGTAGATAACGCGGGCGTAGATATCGCAGCCCTGGCGGTTAAAGCCGAATGGGTGGCCTGCCTCTGCTGGGTCGAGCGACTTGGAGAGCTCGCACATACGCGGGTCAGTATTGGTGAAAAGGCCGGGGAAGAGCGCGAGGAGAATCGCCAAGGTGATCATCACGGCGGCGACCCAGAACAATGGGCGGCGGCGCAGGTAACGCCATGCTTCGCCCCACTGGGAGGAAGGGGCGGATTCATCCTTGACAGCGTCGACGGCGCCGAGGCCGGTCTCGTCGACGTCGGAGATGAAGTGCTCCTGGCCTGGGTACTGGGTGGTCTTGTCGAGTTTAGGCATAGCGGATCCTCGGGTCGAGTACTGCGTAGAGGAGGTCAACCAGCAGGTTGGCGATGATGTAGATGATCACCAGCACGGTGGTGAAGGAGACGATTGTGGTCGGCTCGCCGCGCAGGATGGCTTGGTACATGGTGCCGCCGACGCCGTTGATGCCGAAGATTCCTTCGGTGACGATGGCGCCGGTCATCAGCGCACCGATGTCGGCGCCGATGAAGGTGGCAACGGGGATAAGCGAGTTGCGCAGCACGTGTCGGCGGGTAACAGCCCCGCTGGAAAGACCTTTTGCGCGCGCGGTGCGTACGTAGTCAGCGCGTAGGTTCTCGGCCACAGACTGACGTGTCAGGCGGATGACGTATGCCAGGGACAGCGCACCCAGGACGGTGGCCGGCATGAGCAGGGCTTCGAAGGAAGCCTTAGCGCCGACGGTTACGGGCAGCAGCTGCCATTTAATACCGATGAGGTACTGGAAGACGAAGCCAATGACGAAGGAAGGAACGGCGATAACCAAGAGGGACACGACCAAGACGGTGGAATCAAAGAAACCGCCGCGGCGCATGCCGGCGATGACGCCGAAGAGAATGCCGAAGACCGTCTCGAAGACGATGGCCATGAGCGTCAGCTTCACCGTGACGGGGAAGGCATTAGCCATGACCTGAGTGACCGGGACGCCGGAGAAGGTCGTGCCGAAGTCCAGCATGAAGATGCCCTTGATGTAGAGCAGGTACTGGACAATGAATGGCTTGTCGAGGTTGTATTCCGCCTCGATCCTGGCGCGAGCTGCCTCGGTGAGGCCGCGGTCGCCGCCGAGGGCTTCGACCGGGTCACCGGGCATCAAGAAAACCAGTGCGTAGATGAGCAGGGTGGCTCCGAAGAACACCGGGATCATCTGGAGCACTCGTCGCCCGATATAGCGCAACATAGTGTCGTCCTTTACTAGTTGTGTACATTCGCTTGCCGACGCCGCGTGGAACCTGGCGGGTCCGTGCGTATTTACGCTGTGGCAGAGGCTGCTTACGCGTTTATTAAAATCTGTCGCCTGTCTGGCTATAGGAAATCGTAGTTTGTGACCTATCTCAATGTGCAATATGCAGGCGTTATCGAATTATTAGAGGGGTAGTGCGCGGGGGCCTTGTCAATAACGGGCCTAGTCCGTAACAGAAACTGTGGGATGTGCAAACCGAGAAAGGGGCGGGCATGGCATTGCTCCGCCTCGAACGCGCCGAGGCGGAGCAGGTGCCATGAGCGGAAGGAGGGTTACTCCTTGGTGATTTCGTAGTAGACCGGTACGCCCTTCCAGCTGAACTTAGCGTCGCTTACGGCCTCGGAGAAGCCGCCGGTGGCGTTCGGGTACCACAGTGGGATGGCCGGCAGGTCCTCGAACAGGATTGCCTGGGCCTCCTTGTACTTGGCATTAGCCTCTTCTTGGGAGCTGGACTTTGCTGCCTCTACCAGGAGCTTGTCGAACTCTTCGTTGGAGTAGTCGCCGTCGTTAGAAGAGCCACCGGTCTGGTACAGCGGTGCCAAGAAGTTACCCATGGATGGGTAGTCTGCCTGCCAGCCGGTGCGGAAGCCGGTCTTGATGGTGCGGTTGGTGACTTCATCACGCAGGGACTTGAAGTCCGGGTAAGGCGCGCCAACTGCCTCGATGCCCAAGGTGTTCTTGATGGAGTTGGAGACTGCGTCAACCCAGCTCTTGTGGCCGCCGTCAGAGTTGTAGGCGATCTCGAAGGAAGGCGAGGACCACTTGTTCATCTTGTCGGCCTTGGCCCACAGCTCCTTGGCCTTTTCTGGGTCATACTTCAAGACCTCATTGCCCTCGATGTCCTCGGAGTAGCCCGGCAGAACAGGGGAGGTGAAGTCCTTGGCTGGGGTGCGGGTGCCCTTGAAGATGGTCTCGGTGATCTCGTCACGGTTGATTGCGTAAGAGATTGCCTGGCGGCGTAACTTGCCCTCTTCGCCGGAGAAATGCTCAAGGTTCTCGCCGATGGTGAAGGACTGGAAGCCTGCGTAAGGCTGGTTGGATGCGCGCTCACCCAGGTCGGACTCGTAGACGTCGAAGGCGGCATCTGGGACGGCGTCGAGAAGATCCAGGTTGCCGGAGAGCAGATCGGCGTAGGCGGCGTCGTTAGAAGTGTAGAAGACGAACTTAACGCCGTCGTTAGCAGCCTTCTGGCCACCCTTGTACTCCTCGTTCGGAACGACGGTAGCGTCCTGGTTGTGGTTCCACTCGGCGAGCTTGTACGGGCCATTGCCGATTGGGTTCTGGCCAAAGGCCTCCAGGTCATCGAAGGCGGACTCGTGGAGCGGGTAGAACGCGGAGTAACCCAGCTGTGCTGGGAAGTCTTGTTCAGGGTTGTTGAGCTCGACGGTGAAGGTGTAATCGTCTTCTACCTTCAGGCCCTCGAGCTCCTTTACGCCCTCCTTGAAGCCCTTGATGTTGCTGAAGAAGGAAGCGTTGAGCTGATCGTTTGCCACTGCGTAGTTCCACGCGTCAACGAAGTTCTTTGCGGTAACCGGGGAACCATCGGAGAAGTTGGTCTTCTTGAGCTTGATGGTGAACTTGGTGTTGTCCTTGTTCGGCTCGATGGATTCTGCGATCTCGTTCTGCGCCTTGCCATCCGCGTCGTAGTACACGAGGCCCGAGTAGATGCTGTCAACGATGCGGCCGCCGCCGGTTTCGTTGGTGTTTGCCGGGATCAGCGGGTTCTGGGGTTCGCTGCCCCATGCGGTGATGTAGTTGCCGCCGGAGCCGTTCGCGGAGCCGTTATCGCTACCGCATGCCGCGAGGGCCAGGGTTAGGGAGGCTGCAGAAACTACAGCGAACGTCTTTTTGATCGTCATAACGGGGAGAGACCTCCGAATTAGGTCGAGCCTTGAGTGAACATTGATGAACCTTGAAAGGTTGGAACTGAAGTTACACTGTGGCTGCGCGCACATTCAAGGATTTGAAAATTATAAGCGTGTGATGAAAACTATAAGTCGGCAGATAGTATTATCTGTACAGGACTTTTGTGCGAATACATAAAGAAAACGCCACCCCTTTGTGGGGTGGCGCTCTGAAAGTATTAATTGTTACTTATTTCGCAATTTGTTCCCTTAAGGGTGCAAGCCATTGCTGAAGGGTCTCGACGAAAACGCCCGGGGCCTCGATGTGTGGCAGATTCTTAGTCTGCGGAATGGTCTTTTCTTCGAAGGTACCAAGGCAGCGGTTTTTCGCGCGGCGAATAAGCGGGCGCCATAGTTGCTGAGCGGGATGAAAATAAAGAATGGGTGCTTCCACCGAGGAGTCGATCCAACTTAATGGCGGAACAGCAGTGCGCATGCGGTGGTTCCACAAGATGCCGCGGCGTACATTGCCGATTTGTGAGGCGGTAATGCGCAGCTGCGCAATCTGGTTGCGTGCGTCGTGCGAAAAGCTCGAGTCGGTGTTGAGGGCCAGCTCTTTTTCATAGCTTGAGGCATAAAGGAGAGGGTTGCGGCGGCTGAGTGGTCCGCCCAAGCGGCAAAGGGCGGCGCGCAAAAGGAGCCAGCCGAAGTCCCAGGGACGTGCCGCCATCGCGCGGCGCAGATCGACCGGGTGGGAAGAAGAGATGGAAACTAAGCCAAGCGTGCGTTCTGGGCGCTCGCTAGCTACCGCCCAGGCAATTGCGCCACCGGCATCTGCGCCAACCAAGAAGGCTGCATCGTGGCCCAAGGCTTGGATTACGCCGGTGACGTCGCCAACCACTGCGCGTATATCTTGGCCTGCTTCGACTGGCGGTTTATCGGAAAGGCCAAAGCCGCGCATGTCGAGGGAAGCAACGTGAAAGCCTTGTGCGGCCAAAGGGGCGATGGCGTCTTTGAAATCGAACCAGCCGCCGAAAGAGCCGTGTAGGAAAAGTACGAGCGGATCGCTTGGAGAACCTGCGGTTGCAACGTGGAGGCGAATGCCGCGGGTATGGATGTACTCGTGTTTGAATGGTCCGTCTAGCTCAACCACCGAGGGCGACAAGGGTGCTGGAGTCTGGGCCATGAGATGTGGTTCCTTTCACCAGATGAGGCAGCTTGCAGCAAGAAGGGGTGGGAGAGACGGGGGCGGCGAAAAGCAAACTCGCCTATTAAATGCTAAACCCGCCCGAGCAAAAGCAAGCTCGGGCGGACTAAGCGAAGAAAAATCTCAAGGTAGAAGCTTTAGGTGTACAAACCGCGCTCGACGGACTTGGAAGCCTTGCCTGGAACCAGCTTCTTTAGTTCCTTGGTGGACTCGATGGTCTTCTCGGGTGCCTTGACCTTCTTGATGTTCTTAAAGCCGATGAAGCCAACGACGGCTGCGATCACCAGCATGATGAGGAAGACGATCAGGAATGCGGCCCAACGGTCGAGCCACTTGTCAAGCAGCTCGGCGAGGAAGAGGAAAAAGAAGAAAGAGCTATAAAGCGCAACGGTTCCGGCAACGCCGAACATGCCAGCACCGATGCCGCCCTTCTTAGCGGACTGAGCCAGCTCGGTCTTGGCGAGCTCGACCTCGGAGCGGACGAGCTGAGACATCTGCTCGGTAGCGTTGGAGACCAGTTGGCCAACGGAGGCCTCGCCGCGCTTCGAGCTATCGGCGTCGCTAAGCGGGATAGCGTTGACCTTTGGGGCGAACTGGTTCGCACCGTCAGTGAATAGTCCGTCGTTGCTCACGGTTAAATACTCCTAGCGTTTGTCTAAATCTGTATTGGCCATAGTAATGAAGCCTGACAGCTGCGTGTGTGAGGAATCGCAGTGGCCGCACAGGTCTATCCTAGAGGATATGGCAGAAAAAGACCCGTTGGCCCCGCTCTTTGCGTTACCCGGTGTGGAAAATTCAGCCGCGCGTGCGGTCGAGAAAATTTCTCGCGCGCAC
This sequence comes from Corynebacterium sp. HMSC06D04, assembly GCF_001807315.1. Taxonomy (NCBI): domain Bacteria; kingdom Bacillati; phylum Actinomycetota; class Actinomycetes; order Mycobacteriales; family Corynebacteriaceae; genus Corynebacterium; species Corynebacterium sp. HMSC06D04. Next base: position 20,282 of record NZ_KV788524.1, on the reverse strand, counting down.
CGCCGTCCTGCTGGATTACGGAAATTTGATGTCATTTCTGCGGAATCGGCGATGCGGGGTGCACGTGCTGCGGTCTTTGTAGATGGGCTCAAAATTTCGCCCAATGTTGCGCCCGATCTATCCCCCGATCTAACTGCTGAAGACGCAATGGAAGGGCCGCTGGCCAATTCCATTAGCGCCTATAGTCTCTTGGCCCCGGAGGTTCAGGCAACCACGGTGCGTACCTTTGCCCGTGCCCCGTTGCAGGTGCTTGCGCGTCTCGACGTCGCGGCCGGCGGCACGGGAATGCCAAACAGCGCACAAGCAGCACGCGTACAAGCCCTTTCTCGTCTTGTAAGTGGAGGAAGCGGCGTTGCCTTCGACCGCCTGCTGCCCGTCGTGGTGCACGCGGAAATTGCGGCTTATGAGGTATTTGGCCCACGCAGTAACTTGATTGGAATGGTTGCCGCACGCCTGGCAGCCATCCATAGCGGATTCGATCCGCGTGGCTTCGCCGTACCGGAGACCTATTACAACCGCCATAGCGCGCAGTATTGGCAGGTCATAGGAGAATATTCGGAAAATCCCGGGCCCGCATTGGAGTTTTTGCTTGCAGCCTGGGCTGCCGGCGGCGTGGAGGCGGATGGAATCGCGCGCTCGGCCTAGAAGCTGGCACTAGGCGCTGGACTTTGGGGCACGCAGAAAATCCGGGTGCTGGTTGAGCCAGAGCCCTGCGGCCACAACCGCTGCGATGCCAGCGACGACGGCAGATCCAATGCCTACTTCTTTTGCGCCCGGCATCGTAAATAGCGGAACCGGATCCTTGAAGGTGCGGATATCCCAGCCATGTTCCAGGGCATGCTTTTTCATGTGGCGATCGGGATTGACCGCCACTGGGTGGCCAACCAGAGCTAGCATCGGGATATCGGTGGCGGAATCAGAATAGGCAAAAGAGACATCCAGGTCGATATCTAATTCCGCAGCGAAGTCCGCAATGGCCTGAGCTTTTGCTGCGCCCTTGCAGTAGTACAGAATCTTTCCGGTGAACTTGCCGTCCACCTCTTCTAGCTCGGTAGCGACTACGCGCTCGATGCCTAGCTCTTCAGCGATGGGGCGCACGAGCGTGGCAGCCGAAGCCGAGATGATGATTACCTCGTGGCCGGCTGCTTGATGGAAATTGATGAGTTCCCGGGCCTCTGCGTAGATGGCGGGCGTGACCACGTTGTGCATGGTCTCTTTGGCGATGCTGTGCACCTCCGCGACGGACCAACCGGCGATCATCGCGGCTAGTTGATCGCGAGTGGCGTCCATCTGCTGGCTGGAGTGCCCCGCGAACATGTAGCTTGCTTTTGCAATCGACATCTGCAGCGCCTCCGCTGGGGTAATGAGCCCGTTGTGCATGAACTCTTTGCCAAAGGCGAAAGCGGAAGATGTGGCGATGATGGTCTTGTCTAGATCGAAGAACGCAGCCACGCGTGCGTAATCGGCGGCCTGCTCTACGGGAGCCTCGCCGCTGCGGTGGTGGCTGGATGCATCATTCATGTTGTGGCCAATGTTAAAGGTGTTGCGTGGCTGCGGCAAGAGGATCGGTGCAATCCAACAAATGCAGGAAACAAGCTGGATTGCTGCTGTTGTCAACCTGTCTCTTACATGTCATAATGAGCCTTGCAAGGCCCCGATATACAGTGCGGCCTGCCCCGGCTCACCCCCCCCGATGCCGGGTTACCGATGACCCGCGCACACCCCCCCCGAGGCGCGGGTCATCATCTATTTACAGGCGGGATGCCCTAGAAACCACGCGTTCAGGAAAGTACCAACCGCACTATTTCCACAGTTTTTAGCTGATACGTCACCTTGAGTCGCGGTAGGTGCTTTAAAACCGGCGAGTTATCCACAGCCGCAAAATTGCCTCTAGTGCTGGGGATATCGCTTCACCAATGCTGGAGGCATGAGTTCATACGACGCCAGCATCGCTATCGCAGTGGGAGATTCCGCGCTGCGGGTGGAAGTAATCGCCGCGGCAGCGGCGACGAGCGCGCAGGTTACTGCGGTTGAGGACCCGCGTGACTTCGCGCGGTACCTGCCGAAAGCCACGGTCATCGTTGCGGATAAGCTCACCGCGGAATTAGTCGCCAGCCACAGTAGGGCACCAGTGCTTTTCGTCGCAGCAGATCCAGGACCCATTGATTATGAGGCCGCCATGAAGTGCCGCAGCGCCGAGGCCTTTATCATTCCGGCGGAATCGAAACAGCTTTTGAGCGCTTTGGCGGATCGAGTCCGGCCGCAGCAGACAAGCGGCAATAACTTCGCGTTGGCCATAGTTGGCGCGGCAGGGGGAGTAGGAACTTCGACTTTTGCTTATGCCGTGGCGAGCGTGGCAGGGGCCGGACTGCTTATCGACGCCACCTCTTACTCCGGTGGGCTTGACCTACTGGCAGGAATCGAGGAGGAGCCGGGAGCGCGTTGGCCGGACCTTGCGGCAGGTAGCGGAAGCGTAAACGCAGTGGATCTACATCGCGCGTTGCCGCGAGTAGGCGAACTGGGAATTTTGGCTGCTGCGCGGAGTGGCCATGCAGGCCAGCCGAGTATTAAGCCGGCGCGCCGGGAGGCTATTTTTCAGGCTGCCGCGATGCACCCAGCCGGGGCAGTTTTCGATTGCTCGCCCCTTGAAATCCCACAGGCCTGCGAGCATGTCGTAATCCTAACGGCTGCAGAGGTGCGCCCGACTGCCGCATGCGCCAAGCTCGTGGCGGAGCTGGAGGCCAAACAACAAAAATGCAGTGTAGTGGTGCGCTACAGGCAGTGGTCAGGCCTTTCGAAGGAAGACATCGCCAAAATTGTTCATCGCGATCCGATTGCCGAAATTCCCACGCTCCGGGGTCTTACCAAAGCTGCCGATACGGGTGGCCTACGGCGGCTGCCACGCGGGCTGCGGGTGGCTGCCGAAAACGTTGTCGGCGAGGTCCTGGCATGAGCGGCGGTGCAGGGATGAGCGAGATAAATCTCTTGGATAGGTTGCGCACGATTGTGGCCGCGTCGCCTGAGTTGGTGGCTGACACTACGGCGCTCGCGCGCCGGATTCGTCAGGAGGCAGGCGTTATCAGCGATGCAGACGTGCTGGATCTGCTGCGTCGCCTGCGGCATGATTCCCTGGGCCTGGGAGTCCTCGAGCCGATCCTGGCGCAGCCCGGGCTTAGCGACGTCGTGGTTAACGGCCCGCGCAGTTGCTTTATCGACCGAGGCAATGGGCTAGAACCCACGCCAGTTTCTTTTGTCGATGATGCCGAAGTCCGCCAGCTGGCCACGCGCCTGGCCGCAGTAGCAGGCGTGCGCCTCGATGATGCGCAGCCTTTTGCCGATGGTCGGCTTGCCCGTGGGGATGGCACTGCGTTGCGCCTGCATGCTTTGTTGGCACCGCCTTCGGCTGGCGGGACGTGCATCAGCTTGCGCGTGCTACGCCAGGCGCAGACGAGCCTGGAGCAGCTTGTTGCCAGCGGGAGTATCGCGAAAGAGGTGGAGCCGCTGCTGCGGGCCATCGTGGAAAAACATGCTTCCTTTCTCGTCATTGGCGGCACCGGTGCGGGAAAGACCACTTTATTGTCGGCGCTGCTGGGCACGGTGCCTAAGAATGAGCGCATCCTTGTCATCGAAGACACCGCGGAGTTGGCGCCGCTGCATCCGCATGTGGTGACTTTAGTATCCCGGCGCGCTAATGCAGAAGGCCGCGGTGAAATAACGATGGCTAAGTTGCTGCAGCAGTCTTTGCGTATGCGCCCCGACCGCATCGTGGTCGGTGAGATTCGTGGTGCGGAGGTCGTGGACCTGCTCGCCGCATTAAACACTGGTCACGATGGCGGAGCAGGAACGTTGCATGCCAACTCCGTGTGGGAGGTGCCAGCTCGCATGGAGGCACTCGCCGCACTGGGTGGGTTGGACAGGGCGGCGTTGCACTCCCAACTGGCCGCCGCAGTGCATGTGGTCCTGGCGATGGAAAGAGGGCCTGAGGGAAGGCGCCTGGCACACATTGGGGTGCTGGAAGGCAATCCGGTACGGCCGCAGCTTATCTGGAGCGCCGACACCGGGCCGGGGGAAGGCTTTAGTGAGTTTGTTGAGCGCTTAGGGGTGGCGCAATGACTTTTATACTTCTGGCTTTAGCTGCGCTTTTAGCGCAACCATCCGCCGCGCGGCGCTTGCATCAAACGGAAGGGCGCAAGCGTGTCCCGACGCTTTTGATTGGGCCAATCGTCTTTTGTGGTGGGCTGTGCTTTTACGTCTTTGGCCGCTTAAGCGTCGCCCTCGCAGTGCTCTGCGTCGTTGCCTGCGCGGTGTGGTACCTGCGGGATATCAACTCCGCGCGGAGGTCCCGGCGCGCCCGCAAAGAACTCGCCACGTTCCTGGGCACGGTCTCTGCGGATCTGCGGGCCGGTGCTACGACGGCCGGTGCCCTAAAGCGTGGCGTGGAAGCGCTACCTGCGGATTGCCCCGCCGCCGTGCTCGTGCCGCTGCGCACTGCGGCAGGCATGGCCGCCCACGGTGGGGCCATCCACGGTCCGCTCGTTGCGGCCACGGAACCGGCGGTGGTGCGGCTAGGCCACGTCATTCGGCTCTCTTCTTTGCACGGCGTGGCGCTGGCGGGGCTGGTGGAGCAAGCCCAATCCCAGTTGGATGCGGCCCGCCGGCATGTGCAATCCACGGAGTCTTCTCTGCAAGGTCCGCAGGCCACCGCGCTTATCCTGGCATGTCTGCCGTTGGCCGGCATCGCCATGGGAGGCGCGATGGGCGCGGATTCGCTGGGGCTGCTTTTAGGAGGCGGACTTGGTGGCCTTCTTCTCGTCATAGGGGTTGGCCTGGCCTGCGGCGGGTTTGCGTGGTCGCGCTACATCTTAAGGAGCGCGACGGCATGCTGACTTATCTTTGCCTGGCTCTTGCACTGTGCATTCCCACGAGCGCGCCGCTGCGTCGGATCGTGCGGCCCAAGACTCCGCGGGATGGCCCCGGAAAGCAGCCGGCACCGCTCGATGTGGCCGCCGACCTAGAGCTCTTCGCCGCCTGCGTGGAGGCAGGGCTGTCGGTACGTGAGGCCTTGGCAGGCGTGGCGTCGACAAGCGCGTGCGCTGCCTGGAAGGAAGCGGCGACGCTGCTGGGCGTGGGCGCTCCGCTGGCCGCTGCCGTGGACGTGCTGCGTGCACAGCCGCAACTCGAAGATCTCGCCGGATTACTGGAGCTTTCCGGGGAATCGGGTGCGGCGATTGCCGCGGGCTGTCATCGCCTAGTCGAAACCTTGCGGGCGGAAGCCACAGCTCATGCAACCGCTCGGGCAGAGCGCGCCGGGGTATTCATCGCGCTGCCGCTGGCAGTGTGCTTCCTCCCAGCCTTCATAGTCCTGGGATTGGTGCCGGTGATTTTAAGCCTCGGCTCCCAATTGTTGTAACCGTAAACCACACATTTTTCACCTCAATTCACCCACAAGGAAAGGAAGAGAACATGCACAAGATTGCTGCTCAGATTAATACCGCTTTCAAGAATGACGACGGTATGTCCACCATCGAATACGCCATGGGTTCGCTGGCCGCTGCGGCCCTTGCGGCTGTGCTCTATGCCGTCATCAACGGCGGCCAGGTGCCAGACGCTATCGAATCCATCATCACTGACGCTTTGTCTAACACTCCGGGTTAAACAATGCGGCGCTGTTATCTTCACATCGTTCGGCGCCTTAGCGGCGACACTGGTTCGGTCACCATTGAGGCAGCCCTCGGCTTGAGCTCTTTGGTCATCGTTGCAGCCGGTGCCGTTGCGGGTGTCGCGACGATGGCGGCCCACCTGGCGGCTGTCGACGCCGCCGGTGCCGCTGCGCGTGCCTATGCGATAGGCGAGGACTACTCCCAGGAGAAAGTAAGCGTCGACATCGCTGAAAGGGGTGGCCTCGTCACCGCACAAGCCACCGTGCGCTCGCCGTTGGGGGAGATGAAAGCGCAGGCAGTGTTTCCGGCCGAGATAGCGGGTTCGGCGGGAGGTGGGCAGTGATGTGCCGCAAGGACGCTGAGGCTGGCTATGCCACCGTGGTTAATGCGGGGATCATCGTTGCCATCGTCTCCCTCCTCTTGGTCGTTGTCACCGTGGCTAGCCGCGTGGCAGCGCGCCATGAGGCGCAGGTTGCCGCCGACATGTCGGCGGTGGCGGCCGCGTGGGAACACGCAAAAGGCCAAGACGGGTGTGCTGCGGCGCGGGAGACCGCGCAGCACAACAATTCCAGTGTTAGGCAGTGCCGCGTGGTCGAGCGCGATGTCATCGTCACTGTCGCCGTGAGGCGCGTGGAGGCGGTGGCTCGGGCTGGTCCGGTCTAGGTCTCGGTGGGCATGGGCCCTGACTGCGTCATCGTCACCAGTGCACCAAGCAACTTAATGGCACCGGCCTTATCCAGCGGGTTGTTGCCGTTGCCGCACTTTGGTGACTGCACGCACGAGGGGCAGCCTGCCTCGCACGGGCAAGAAACCACCGTTTCATACGTGGTGGCTATCCACTCCGGGAAGCGGCGGAAGCCTTCATCGGCAAAGCCAGCGCCGCCCGGGTGACCGTCGTAGACAAAGACCGTAGGCAGACCAGTATCCGCATGCTGCGCCGTGGACACGCCGCCGATATCCCACCTATCGCAGGTAGCAATCAGCGGTAGCAGGCCAATCGCCGCGTGCTCCGCCGCGTGCAGAGTGCCCGGAGTATCGGCGGCGCTCACACCCATTGCTGCAAGCGCCAGCGGATCAATGGTGTAGGCCACCGCACGGGTGTGCAGGCGCTGCTGCGGCATGTCCAGTGGAATGTCATCGCCAACCGTGCCGTCGGGCAGGCGCACCTGGTAGCCGGTTACTTGGTCGACTACCTCCACTTCTACGTTGGCCACCCACAGCCCCGGCGCATAGTTGATGAGCTCATCGGCCTCGCGCACGATGCGGATATCCGTAGTCGAGCGCGGGGTCGTTGTATATTCCGGCGTCTTCGGCTTTGCCAGCGCCAGGTAGTCCGCAAAGTACAGCTGTTCAATTACGTAGCTTTCGCCCTGATGCAGATACACCGCGCCGGGGTGGACCTGGCTGGCGGCGCGTCCAGCGTCGATGGTGCCAAGCAGGCGGCCGTCGGAAGAATCCACGATCATCACTTCCTCGCCCGCGCCGCCGCGCAACGATACCGCCGAGTGTGCGGTCTCCGGGGTGAGCTCTTCGCCCGCCGGGATGGGCGCTGCAAACCAGCCACGGTCGCGGCGTCGCAACAGCCCGCGCTCCGCCAAGGAATGGACAACCTCCTGCGCACCCAGCTGGGCGATCTCCGCATCTTGCAGCGGCTTTTCCACCGCCGCGCAATAGACATGGCCGAACAAGATATAGGGATTTGCCGGGTTAAACACGCTGGCCTCCACCGGCCTTCCCAGCAGGGCCTCCGAATGATTCACCAAGTAGGTATCCATCGGCTCGTCGCGCGCGACCAAGACCACCACGGAGCCTTGCCCGCGTCTTCCCGCGCGGCCCGCCTGCTGCCAGAAGCTAGCCACCGTTCCCGGAAAGCCCGCAATGACCACGGCATCAAGGCCGCCGACGTCAATGCCTAGCTCCAGCGCGGAGGTGGTGGCGACGCCGAGCAGCGTGCCGTCGTCAAGCGCGTGTTCTAACTTGCGCCGGTCCTCAGCTAAGTAACCCGCCCGATAAGCCGCGATGCGACGGGCGAAATCGGGACGTCCGAGGGAACCAGATAGCTCCTCCGCGGTGCGCAAGGCCACCGTCTCCGCGGCGCGCCGGGAACGCACAAAGGTAAGAGTGCGGGCGCCTTCTGCCACCAAAGTCGCCATCATCCCAGCCGACTCGGTGGTTGCGGCATAGCGCACGGGAGCGCCATTTTCGCCCTCCGCGCCATCGATGAACCCGGGCTCGCAAAGAGCCACCGTCCGCGCGCCCGTGGGCGCGCCGTCTTCTGTGACCGCAACCGTCTCACGCCCGGTAAGGCGCTGCGCATGCAGTGCTGGGTCCTTCATCGTGGCCGAGGCAGAAATCACCACCGGATGCGCGCCATAGTGCTCGCATAAGCGCAGCAAGCGGCGTAAAACCAGCGCCACATTCGCGCCAAATACTCCCCGATAGGAGTGGCACTCATCTACGACGATGAAGCGCAAGTGCCGCAAGAAACGCGCCCAGCGTTGATGCGAGGCCAGCATCGACATGTGGATCATGTCTGGATTCGAAAAGATAAAGCGCGCGTCGTCCCGGATGCCGGCTCTGGATTCGGTGGGCGTATCGCCGTCATAAGGCGCCGCGACCACACCACGCAACTGCTCAATCTCACGGCACATCTGCAAAACCGCGTGCAGCTGATCCGAGCCCAACGCCTTAGTGGGGGTGATATACAAAGCGCACGCGGTGGGCTCTTCCGCCAGCCTGGTCAGGATGGGAAGTAGGTAGCCTAAAGATTTGCCGGAGGAAGTGCCGGTGGCGACCACGACGTCGTTGCCCCGCCATGCTTCTTCGGCCACTTTAACCTGGTGCGAATAAAGCTTTGCCACGTCATGGCCCTGCAAATAGGTTTTAAGCCCCGGCAAAACCCAATCTGGCCACGGACCGAATTGGGCAGGTTTTGCCTCTAAAGTGGTGACGGAAGTAAACGTTGTTTCATCGAAGCGGCGTTGCAGCAGCTCGACTAATTCTTGGCCGAGGGGGTTGGGCACGCTACCCCCTTTCTAAAAAGATTTACGTGGCGAGCTATCGCCAGCTAACCAAACGTGCCACACTGGGTGCTAGGCCGATAAATTCTTGGCTCAGTGTTTTTCTTTTGGTTAGTGCTGGCGAAGATTTGTTTTCCACAATCCATTTTGTCCACTACTAGTAGACACTTACATAGAAGGTTAAACACCATGGCACAAGGCACCGTCAAGTTCTTCAACGCAGAAAAGGGCTACGGCTTTATCGAGATGGAAGATGGCTCCGGCGACATCTTCGTTCACTACTCCGAGATTCAGGGCAGCGGCTTCCGCACCCTGGAGGAAAACCAGAAGGTTTCCTTCGAGGTCGCCGAAGGTCAAAAGGGGCTGCAGGCCCAGAACGTCACCGCCCTTTAAAACGCGGCGTTTAAAAGCTCACACACGGCCCCTTTAAGCCTTTAAAGGCTTAAGGGGTTTCTGCATATCCGCGGCGGGTATCCCACCACTCGAGCACCGCATTCTGGGCCTTTTGTAGGCCAAAGCCGATGATGACGGCGGCGATGATGCTGACAATCATCGCCACGGCAGGAGAATCCGAGAAGGCCTTGCCACCCACGAAGCCAATGGCCAGCGCCTGCGCGGCCCAGATGCTGACGCCGATGATGTCGAAGAAGAAAAACAGCGGCCAAGGATAGCGCATCGAGCCCAACAGGATGGTCATGAAAAGGCGGGCCGAAGGGATAAAGCGTGCGATGATAATCGCCGCGCCACCGCCGCGGCGCATGTTGCGCTTGACCCAAGCCAGGCCCTCGTAGGCCTTGGTGCCCTTCTGGACGCGATTGACCAGCGTCATCAGGCGGGTGCCGAGCAGGAAGCACAGGTTATCGCCCACGATGGCGGCCAGAATTGCCACGAAGAACATCATGGGGATGTGCGGGTAGCCCTGCGAGGCTGACCATGCTCCAACCATGTTGAGCGGGATCTCTGAAGGCAGCACCGGGAAGAAACAATCGAGGAAAATCAATGTTCCTACCAGCGGGTATACCCATTGGGTTAGCATGACTACTTCGATCCATGCGGTGACGGATGCAACCATCATTCCTCCCCATCGGGTACGCGATTCGTGTTACTGTGCCTGTTACTGTGCCCAGTTACTGTGACAAAGCGTCCAGTATAACCGTGCATGTCTAAAGGCAGCAGGTAAGGCAGCGCAGCTGCCCTAATAAGTACAGAGTAAAAGAACTTCTGTACGCTATTGCTCAATTGCCTTTTGATCGTGCTCGTTTAACGTAGCGTGAACAAAGGGCGTTGTATAACCGTTGTAGAAAGCAACGTGTGAGCGACAAGTGATCGCATCATCGAAAGGGATGAAGTCGAGTGGCAGAAGTAGCCGGGAAAACCCTGGTCATCGTCGAGTCGGCGACGAAGGCTAAGAAGATCCAGCCCTACCTAGGCGACAATTACATTGTTGAGGCCTCCGTGGGACACATTCGTGATCTCCCACGTGGCGCCGCCGACGTCCCGGCGAAGTACAAGAAAGAATCCTGGGCGCGCCTCGGCGTCAACCCCGAGGATGACTTCACCCCGCTCTATGTCATTAGCCAGGACAAAAAGAAGAAGGTCGCTGACCTTAAAGCCAAGCTGAAGCAGTGCGATCAGCTCTATCTCGCAACAGACCCCGACCGCGAGGGTGAGGCGATTGCGTGGCACCTGCTTGAGGTGCTTAAGCCAAAGGTGCCGGTGCGCCGCATGGTCTTCAACGAGATCACCAAGTCCGCCATCTTGGAGGCGGCAGAAAACACCCGTGAGCTCGACGAGAACCTGATCGATGCGCAGGAAACCCGCCGCATCCTGGACCGCCTTTATGGCTACGAGGTTTCGCCGGTGCTGTGGAAGAAGGTCATGCCGCGCCTTTCTGCCGGCCGCGTGCAGTCCGTTGCCACCCGCGTCATCGTCGAGCGTGAGCGTGAGCGCATGGCGTTCATCTCCGCCGAGTACTGGGATCTTACCGCTCGCCTGCACAGCGAGAAGGCTGAGGCGAAGGAAGTTTTCGATGCTCGTCTGACCGCCATCGACGGCAAGCGTGTTGCCCTAGGCCGTGACTTCGATGATTCGGGCAAGCTCAAGAGCGACGAGGTGGTCGTCGTCAAGCAGGCGCACGCACAGGCGCTTGCCGACGCCCTGAAAGGCGCCGCTTTCTCCGTCACAAGCGTCGAGCACAAGCCATATACCCGCAAGCCTTATGCGCCGTTTATGACCTCGACCCTGCAGCAAGAGGCGGGCCGCCGCCTGCACTACACCTCCGAGCGCACTATGCGCATTGCGCAGCGTCTTTACGAAAACGGTCACATCACCTACATGCGTACCGACTCGACCTCGCTGTCTAAGCAGGGCCTGAACGCGGCGCGTGGCGCGGCTAGCTCCATCTTTGGCGCGGAGTATGTCGCTGATTCCCCGCGTATCTATGACCGCAAGGTGAAAAACTCTCAGGAGGCCCACGAGGCGATCCGCCCGGCGGGCGAAAAGTTTGCCACCCCGGGCGAGCTGTCGAGCCGCCTCGATGCCGAAGAGTTCAAGCTCTACGAGTTGATTTGGAAGCGCACCGTGGCCTCCCAGATGGCAGATGCCAAGGGAACCTCCATGAAGGTCACGGTGGCTGCGAATGCGAAGACCGCCGAGGGCGCGCAGGACGTTGAGTTTTCTGCCACCGGCCGCACCATTACCTTCCCGGGCTTCCTGAAGGCCTACGAGGACGTGGCTAACAAGAATTCCGACGGTGAGTCCCGCCTGCCGCACCTCGACGAGGGCGACGCGCTGGCCTCCCAGGAAGTTTCCGCTGACGGTCACTCCACCAACCCGCCGGCGCGCTATACCGAGGCCAGCCTGGTTAAGAAGATGGAAGATTTGGGCATTGGCCGTCCTTCCACCTATGCCTCCATCATCAAGACCATCCAGGACCGCGGCTACGTGCTCTCGCGCGGCAACGCGCTTGTGCCATCTTGGGTTGCCTTCGCGGTCATCGGCCTGATGGAAGACAACTTCACCGAGCTGGTGGATTATGACTTTACTTCCTCGATGGAAGACGAGCTCGACGCGATTGCCGCTGGTAACGAGAACGGTACCGAATGGCTCAAGGGCTTCTACTTCGGCAATGCTGAGGCCAAGGAGCAGAAGGCGGATTCCATCGCGCGCCACGGCGGCTTGAAGTCCCTTATCGATATCAACCTTGAGGCCATCGACGCTCGCAAGGTCAACTCCTTGCTGCTCTACACCGACTCGGAAGGCCGCGACGTCTTCGTGCGCGTCGGCCGCTATGGCCCGTACATCGAGCGCGTGGTGGGCACGGCCGAGGACGGCACACCGGAGTATCAGCGCGCCAACCTTTCTGAGACCACCACCCCGGATGAGCTGGGTGAAGAGCTCGCTGAGAAGCTCTTTGCCACCCCGCAGGGCGGCCGCGAGCTGGGTGAGAACCCCGCCAATGGCCGCATGATCGTGGCCAAGGAAGGCCGCTTCGGCCCGTATGTCACCGAGCAGGTGCGCGAGGATGAGCGCGAGAAGGCTGAGGCCGAGGCCCTCGAGGTGGTCAAGCAGGAGCGCGAGGCTGAGGATAAGCAGCGCGCCGAGGAAGGCAAGCGCGCCAAGAACTGGGAGACCAAGACTGCGGAAAAGCAGAAGGAAAAGCGCATCGCCGAGTACATCGACGAAAAGCTCAAGCCTGGCACCGCTTCGCTGTTTAGCTCCATGGAGCCTTCTTCGGTCACCCTGGAGCAGGCCCTGCAGCTGCTTTCCCTGCCGCGTGAGGTGGGCGTGGATCCTTCCGATAACGAGGTCATCACCGCACAGAATGGCCGCTATGGCCCGTACCTGAAGAAGGGCAGCGATTCCCGCTCGCTGGCTAACGAAGAGCAGATCTTCTCCATCACCTTGGACGAGGCGCGCCGCATCTACGCGGAGCCGAAGCGCCGTGGCCGCGCCGCCGCGCAGCCGCCGCTGAAGCAGCTGGGTGACAATGACGTCTCCGGCAAGCCGATGTCCGTCAAGGATGGCCGCTTTGGCCCGTACGTCACCGACGGCACCACGAATGCTTCGTTGCGCCGCGGCGACGATCCCGCAACGCTTACCGACGCCCGTGCCAACGAGCTGTTGTCCGAACGCCGTGCCAAGGAAGCCGCGGATGGTGGTAAGAAGAAGACCACCAAGAAGGCTGGTAAGAAGTCGACCAAAAAATCGACTAAGAAATCCACGAAGAAGGCAACCAAGAAATCCACGAAGAAGTCGACGGCGAAGAAGCCTTCGCCAGGCACTAAGAACGTGGTCAAGGCAGGCAGCCGCAAGTAGCGATGGACTTCCTGCAACGCACTGAACAGGGCGCCGCCGCGCTGTGGCGGGCGGTTTATCCCGCAATTACCGATCCCGCCGGCCACCCCGCGCGCCTAGGGCTTTTAGCCGCCGGGGAGGCCAGCGCTTGGGCGCGCATCTTCGGGTTTGAGCCTCGGCTTCTCGACGCCGCGGTAATAGCTACTCTATGCACCCAAACGGCGAACCCGGTGCTGCGCGGTGGTCTTGCCGCGGGGTCGGTGGGCCAGTACTGCAAGCGCGGCGAACCGAATGCTCTAGGCATTGCCGCCATTGCCTTGCATCACGGGGCTTATCTGTATCTTTTGCGTGCGCAGCGCAACGACAAGCTGGGCTGGGGCCTGCGCATCGGCGCGTGGGCTGGCGGTCTTGCCGTATCTAAGGGCCGCTACCGCGCGGCCACCGCAGTGGCTGGTGCGGCTGTTGCCGCCACTTCGGCGCTCGCAGGGGATCCAGCCTTGCGCGCAGACGCCACGAAGGGCGCGAGCCACGGCGCCAACCTCATCCTCTTTTCAGAGGGGCTTACCCTTGCACGCACCCTGCCCGTCAACCCGCTGCGCGATAGCCGCCTGCTGGGCGCCGCCGAGGCCGCTAGCCGCGTGCTTGGACATTTCCTTCTGGTTGATGCACTGGAGCGCCACTGACGGGTGATTCAATGCCGCTAGGCGGCTGCCTTTTTAGTTCTGGCCGCATCGTCTTGCCATAAGAAATTCGGCGATGCAGCCACTCGAACGGGCCCGGCTTGCCAAAGTATTCGAGAAGGCAGGCCAGCAGCAGAGTGAGCAGCCAGTTGCCCACCGCCAACAAGGCCAAGCCGGAGGCATAGAACTGGGAGCCGATGTTCAAGGTGAACGGGAAAATCACCGCGAAGAAGATGATCGACTGCATGATGTAGCCGCTCATCGAGCGCTTACCCAGCGCACTAAATGGCCACAGCCACCAGGGCAGTGTTTGCACCTTCTCTAGCACCAGCGCGAGCATCGCCAGGATGCCCGGGCCGGTAATCACGCCGACGAAGGTGTTGAGCTGAAAGAAGGCCCCCTCGGCTTCCGCGGGGAGCACGCCGATAGTAGCAAGACCCCACGGCAGGCCCACGCCCAAGATGATCACTGCTGTAATGCCCGCCCAGATGCGCAGCTCGGCGCGGTGAGACGCGACGTCGGCAAGCGTGCCCTGGCGCGCCCACGTAAAGCCCACCAACATGATGGGTCCGTACATGAGCATGAACGGCCCGGCGCTAACAGCCTGCCCCAACAGCATCAATAATCCATCCAGCACCAACTTTCCATAGGATTGGGGAAGCTCGGAAAAGTTGACGTAATTCATGCCTAATTCCGGAACCAAAAGCGTAAGCACAAACGCACCGATTCCAAGGACCGTAATGATGGTCAGCAGGGTATAAGCGATCTTCTTGAGAGTTTTATCGTGCAGGGAAATAAACATGCTGATGACCAAAGCACAGCAGCCGTAGAAAAACATGATGTCGCCATAGAAGATAAACACCAGGTGGATAATGCCGAAAAGGGCCAGGAAGCCGTAGCGCTTGATGATGACCATGCGCGCTTGGCCGAGCGGGAAGCCGCGGCGCCAAAGGCTCAGGGTGATAAGCCCAATACCGAAGCCCAGGAGCGTGGAGAACATCGGCAAGCCGCGGTTATGCGCGAACATCGCGGTAAAGAGCACGGTTGCTTTATCCCACGCGTTGCCGGAATCGATGCCGCCGAAGTACTGGCCGTCTGGATGGGAGGTGGTAATCCACCCAGTGCAGACGTTGGCTAGGGCGATGCCGAGAAGAGCCATACCACGAGCTACGTCGGGCACGATCATGCGAGGTCGAGACTGAGACACTGCGGAAGTCATGGGGCGCATGTTACAGATTTTATGAAATAAATTCTCGGTTACTGCGCCGCTATTGCTCCGCTATTGTTCCGCGCGTTCAGCAAGCGTGGAGCGGATAGGGCGTGCCAGGCGTGTCATGCGGCGTCGTCCGCGCAGCTCAATGGACTTCATCATGGTCCAGCGGGCTTGCTCTGCCTCGTTGGCACCGCGCAGCGTGGCGGAGTTGGTCAGGACCTGGCCCGGAGTGTCCTTGGCCAGCTCGGTCAGGCGGGCCGCCTCGTTTACTGCATCACCAATGACGGTGTACTCAAAGCGGTCCGCGCCGCCGATGTGGCCGGCCACCACGTGACCCGCCGCGACGCCGATGCCTGCCTGCAGCTCCAAGCCACGTAGCTCCTGACGCAGCTCGCGCGCCGCCTGCAGCGCCATGGAGTTAGCGTCGTAGACGTTAAGCGGAGCGCCGAATACGGCCAGCGCGGCATCGCCCTGGAACTTGTTGATGATGCCCTTGTTGCGGTGCACCACTTCGACTACGTGCTCGAAGAACTTGTTGAGCTCTTCGACGACCTCCTCTGGGGTGTGGTTGACCGCGAAGGTGGTGGAGCCGATGACGTCGATGAAAAGAACGGCTACCTTGCGGTCCTCGCCGCCCAACTCGGGGCGTTCCTCCAGTGCGCGCTGGGCGACCTCGATGCCGACGTAGCGGCCGAAGATATCGCGCACGCGTTGACGCTCGCGCAGGCCGCGCATCATTTCATTAAAGCCTGCCTGCAACACGCCCAACTCGGAACCGTCATAAATATCGACCTGCACATCATTTTCGCCGCGGCGCACGCGGTTGATTGCATCCTGTAGCTCGACGATGGGGTCAACGACGCTCATCATCGCGAAGACGGTGCCAGTAAAACCCGTTCCCAGGGCGGTCAGCGCTAGGGCGATGACCGCGGGCATGATGTCGTTGGCGTTATCCGTGAACATGCCGGTGCGCTGGCCCACGAGCACCAGTGCGATTCCGACGAGCGGAATGCCGGAGGTCATTACCCAGGTATAGATGAGGCGGTACTTAATCGGCGGCTCCAGAGTGGAGTCCTCGAAGCGGCGGGCCACTGCCTGCGCCGCCACGGGGCGCACGAGGCGTTCTGCCTGCAAGTAGGTAAGCAACACCACCAACAGGCCGGCCAAGGTCGTGGAAACTCCCACGACTAGGCCCAGACTGCCGGAGGATTGGGTGGCGATGATGATGGCCAAGACGATGCCAATGATCCACACCAGGCCGGCCACTGCGGCTTGGTAGATGGGGATGCGCAGCACCAGGTTGCGCACCATGTTTGGATCGTGGGCTTCGGGATTGCGCTGCCAGTCCAGCACCGGCCGGAAGAGTAACAGGGTTACCGAAATGCCGATGAGCACGGCGAAGGAAACATAGAGGACGCCGATTAACGCTAAGTGCGGGACGTCGGAAGTAAAGTCCTTAATCTCCGGCATCGGCAGGAAGAAGACCACGAAGGTCATGATCGCCACGGCGCCTAAGATGTTGGATCCCAGAACGAGCGTGGCGTACATAGGCCATTGGGTGCCCATGAGCCAGCGGGCGCCACGCAGTAGTCTGTTCATGATTTATTACTTTAGTTATCCCAGTAGGCTAGGGCGAGTGAATACCGGAAGCGTTGCGCAACGATTGGCAGATACCCCAGCAGTGGCCCAGACCATCTTGGCCGCAGCTCGGGCCGCCCGAGGTGAGGGGGATCTGCGGGCGATGAGTCATTCTTGGCTGCTTACGGGTCCTCCCGGGGCGGGCCGCTCTTTGGCGGCGCTGTGCTTTGCGGCGGCGTTGATGTGCACGAGCAAAGACGAAAACGGGGACCCCGGTTGCGGGCAGTGCGCGGCCTGCCGGGCGGTATTGGAACAACAAAAACACACCGACCTAGTTTTCGTCGATCCTAAGGAACAATTCATCACTGTCGGCGAGGCCCGCGATGTCATCGGCCGTGCGGCGAGCCTGCCCAGCGTGGCGCCGTGGCGCGTGGTTATCTTCAACAAAGCCGACCGCCTGCGCAACGAGGCCGCCAACGCTTTGCTGAAAACAGTGGAGGAGCCGCCGGAGCGCACCGTCATCGTCATGGTGGCTCCTTCCGAGGACCCACAAGATTTCTCCCAGACCCTGCGCTCGCGGTGCCGCCACCTATATATTCCTTCGCCCAGCGTGGAAGGCGTGGTCAAACAGCTCGTCGCCGAGGGCGCCAGCGAACACGATGCTCGCCTGGCCGCCGTCACGAGCCTGCAGCACGTGGGCCGTGCCCGCCACCTGGTACAGGATGCGGCCGCACAAAAGCGTCGCGCCATGGCCATCAACCTGGCCGAAGACGTCTTCCACGGCTCCCAGGCCTTCCAATCCGTTACCGCTCTGCTGAAGTTCATTGAGAAGGACGCCAAGGATTCTCACGCTGAATCCGAAGAAGCGGAGCGCTCCAAAATTGAGCAGTCCTTCGGCATCGGCGCCAAGGGTAAGGGAGCAAGCAAGGCGCAGCGCGACGCCCGCAGTGCCCTGAAAGAACTGGAGGAGCTCCATAAGAAGCGCGCTAAACGCCGCATCGCCGACGGCCTCGATATTGTCCTTGTGGATCTTGCCGGTATCTACCGCGATGCGCTCATGCTCAAAGTTGGCGCTGAGGTGGACATGACCCACCCGGACTTCGCCGGCCTGGCGGGCGAACTTGCCCAACGCGTGAGCGAGGATGGGCTGCTTGCCGCTCAGTCCGCCATCCGTACCTGCCGCGAGCAGCTGCCGCAGAACGTCACCCCGCAGGTGGCTTTCGACGGCATGGTGGGCCGCCTGCGCCTGGCCTGTGGCGCGCGCTAACCAGCACGTGTGCTGCGTGCACACTACAGGTGATAGCCCGATTTCTTTATCAGCCCAGGCCTAGGCTAAACTCTCAGGCGGTGCATATACACACTGCATCGTGCCGCCTTAGCTCAGTCGGTAGAGCATCTCACTCGTAATGAGAAGGTCGCGAGTTCGATTCTCGCAGGCGGCTCCACTTAGACGTCGGATTTGATAAGTACCCTTTTGCGTTAGCGAGTATCGCTTAGGGGGTGTGAAAAATCGCTTGCGTTAGCGGGTTTGGGTTTTGCGTTAGCGGGTATCTTGTTTGCCCTAGTAAAATGCGTATTCAGGGTTTAACGCGCTAACGAAGCGTTAAACCTAAGGCCGTTTCACGAGGAGGTGTGTGGTGAGATCGTATGCGTCCGGCGATGAACTAGCCGCAGAGATTACTAAGCGTGGCGAACTTTTTATCGGCGAGTTCGTAGGCGTTCCTGGCGATGGTTGGGACCGGCTGGTTGACGGTGTTGACCGCACGCCCCGGCAGATGATCGCCTACCAGCTTGGCTGGATGGAATTACTGCTCGGCTGGGAACGTGACGAACAAGCCGGTCTTGACGTGGTGACTCCGGCACCTGGTTTTAAGTGGAATCAACTGGGCGGATTGTATGAATCGTTCTACCAACGCTGGGAGCAGGTATCTACTGAGGATTTGATCGACAGGTTCAAGATCCTGCTTGGTGAGATAGTCAAAATGGTGGGCGGTCTAACCGAATCAGAATTGTTTAGTTCGGGTCAGCGTGCGTGGGCTTCTTCCACCCCGTCGGCGTGGCCGGTGTGGAAATGGGTGCATATCAACACCGTCGCGCCATTTACGACGTTTCGCACCAAAATCAGGAAGTGGAAGAAACTGGCAGCCTGCTAGCAATAGGCACGGTGATTTCAGTGCCGATTCTGAAGACGAACTGGATCTCGTTGGCTCCGATAACGGCATGGTCGATAAGCGCTGTCCACTGGGATGGTTGAAAATGCTGGATGGGCTTGTCGGCCAACTGGGTGTAGGCGGTTTTGATCGCAGTGGCCTTGGCACTCTTGGCAGCAATCTCGGCCTCGATGGCTTGTTTGCGGCCCAGGGTTTTCTGGTATCGCGCTTCTAGCTGGGTGTAGCGGGCGAGGTATTGGTCCTGGTCTTGCGCTACCCGCTGATTTTCTGCAACCAATGATTCAATCTCGCTGGCAAGAGCGCGGATTTTCTCGTCTAGGCGCTTGGACTCCGCTTCGAGCTGGTCTGTATTAAACATGGCGTCGATGACCTGTGGTAGGTGGCTTTGTCCGCGATATTGTTCAGCCAGCTGGTTTAGCGCGGCGAGGAACGCGGTCTGGATTTGCTCATCACGCAAGGTAGCGGTCTGGCAGGGACGGGGATGGTCGTATTTTTGGTTGCACCGCCAGATCGTGTGCTTGTATTTAGTGTTGGATGCCCAGGTTTTGCGTCCGTACCAGGATCCGCAATCTGCGCATTTGAGTCGGCTGGCAAATAGGCCGATTTTGGAGCTGTTGGTTGCGTGGCGGGTGGCCAACTCGTATTGAACCTGATCCCAGACGGGCGCATCAATAATCGGCTCGTGGTTTCCGGTGACGTAGTATTGCGGGACTTCGCCCTCGTTTACTTCGATTCGTTTGGTTAGGAAGTCAGCGGTGAACGTTTTCTGGAGCAGGGCGTCGCCTTTATATTTCTCATTGGTCAAGATGGAGCGCACGGTTGAGGTGGACCAGTTGGTTTTACCTCGCGGAGTCAAAATACCGCGACGCTGTAGCTCGGCACGGATTTCGGTGATCGATGAGCCGTCTAGAAACAGCTGGTAGATCAAGCGCACGGTCGGGGCTTGAGTCTCATCAATAGCGAGGTTACCGTCAGCGCCTTTCTTATATCCCAGTAGCGAGGAGTAGGGCACCATGACTTTCCCATCAGCGAAGCGTCTGCGATGTCCCCAGGTGACGTTCTCAGATATGGAGCGAGATTCTTCCTGGGCAAGACTACTCATGATGGTGATGAGTAGTTCGCCTTTAGAATCAAGGGTCCAGATGCTTTCTTTCTCGAAATACACCTCCACACCGGCTTCTTTTAGCTGTCGGACGGTGGTCAGGGAGTCGACGGTGTTACGAGCAAACCGCGAGACACTCTTGGTGAGGATCAGATCAATTTTCCCGGCTAACGCGTCGGCGATCATGGCTTGGAAGCCCTCACGGTGTTTGGTAGAAGTACCGCTAATGCCTTCGTCGGCATACATGCCAGCAAACACCCAATCAGCACGCGATTGGATGTGGACGGTGTAGTAATCGATTTGGGCTTGATAGCTGGTGGCTTGTTCTTCCATATCGGTGGACACCCTTGCGTAGGCTGCCACCCGGCGTTTGGAGCTAAAACCTGAAAGCGCGCTGTCGTGGATGCGTGTCTTGGTTGCTGGTATCGCGGTAACCGTAGCCACTGTTATTCTCCTTCCAGCTGGGCCAGCGCAATGACTGTCTGGCGCTGATCGTCATGGGTGAAGATCAACTTGTCTTTCATGACCGTGAAGCGTCCTGGGTTTAGTTCCTACCTCAGCT
>NZ_KV788523.1:0-101211 GCF_001807315.1 Corynebacterium sp. HMSC06D04 | reverse complement strand
TTAAGGGCCACGAGAAGGGCCAGGACAACAACGGCAACGGCACGCCTGCTGGTGAGCAACCGGGAGAGCCGAACGAGCCTACTCCGAATGAGAACCAGCGTTGCTTGGCTACTGGTCTGGGTGTTG
This sequence comes from Corynebacterium sp. HMSC06D04, assembly GCF_001807315.1. Taxonomy (NCBI): domain Bacteria; kingdom Bacillati; phylum Actinomycetota; class Actinomycetes; order Mycobacteriales; family Corynebacteriaceae; genus Corynebacterium; species Corynebacterium sp. HMSC06D04. The sequence continues at coordinate 101,085 of NZ_KV788523.1, read as the reverse complement.
GTATCCCGCTGCTGTTCCTGATTCCGGTTGGTTTGGCTTCCCAGCTGAACATTCCGGGTCTGAAGGACTTTGTTGCTCCGATTGATAGCCAGATTCAGGCTTTGAATACTCAGCTGCAGAAGCAGGCTGGTGTGTTCAATGGCCCGCTGGCTGGCCAGGTTGCTGGTATTGATGCGCAGCTGAAGCGCTTCGGTATCAATGGCAGCACCCTTGCTTTGGTTGCTGCTGGTGCGCTGGCTATCGGCCTTATCGCTGATGCTTGTGCTCCGGGTGCAGGTTCTTCCAACGATTCCTCCAAGTAAGAGAGACGCTGACGCACGCCGAGGGCCAGTCGGCCCTTAGGGGCCGGCTGACACATAGAAGGTCAGTCTAAAGACTAAGCCCCCTTTTCCACCGTTTCCCTGCGGTGGGGAAGGGGGCTTTGGTGATCCTGGGGCGAAGGGCGTGTTGTGTGCTGGTGCTCGGGTGAGGGAACGGTGAGATTGGGTAGGTGGGGGTTTGGGGGACGTCGCCAAGCAATGCAGCGCTAGAAGTGTGCGATAATTCGAGAATGACTACCGTAGGCGACATCGCAGGCCACATCGGAACCCCTCTGACAGGAAACGCCACCAAGGTGCTTCTTTTGGGGGCGGGCGAGTTGGGCAAGCAGTTGGTAATTGCCTTTCAAAACTTAGGGCTGGAGGTCCACGCCGTGGACCGCTACGCAGGAGCGCCGGCGCAGCAGCTCGCGCACTTTAGCTACATCGCAGATATCAGGGACCCGCACAAGGTGTGGGAGCTTACAGAGCGAATCAAGCCGGACTACGTGGTCCCGGAGGTCGAGACCGTCGCGGTGGAGGCGCTGAAGCGTATCGAGGAATTCGGCACCACCGTCGTGCCGACGGCGCGGGCCTGTGAGCTCACACAGTGCCGTGAGAGCGTGCGTGAGGTGGCTGAGAGCATCGGCCTGCCGGTTACGGCCTATCGCTTTGCTGAGTCCGCTGAGCAGCTGCAGGAGGCGGTGGGGGAGCTGGGACTGCCGTGCATCGTGAAGCCGGATATTACGACCTCCGGCAAGGGGCACGTCCTTCTTAAGGAAGAAGAAGAAGATGTGGAGGAGGCCTGGGCCATGGTGCGCCACGTGTCCTCCGATAATAAGCGCGTGGTGGTGGAGCGCTTCGTTGACTTTGATTATGAGGTCACGCTCCTTGCTGTACGCTCCATTGACCCGGCTACGGGCAAGATGGCCACGTGGTTCAGTGAGCCCATTGGCCACCGCCACGAGAACGGTGACTTGGTGGAGTCCTGGCAGCCCATGGCGATGAGTGAGGATGCGCTGGCGAATGCGCGCTCCGTCGCGGCGCGTATCTCCAACGAGTTGGGTGGGCGCGGCGTCTACGGCGTTGAGCTCTTCGTGGCGGGCGATGAGGTGTACTTCTCCTCCGTCTCACCGCGTCCTTTGGATACCGCCATGCTGACCGGCTACACGCAGCGCTTCTCTGAGTTTGAGCTTCATGTCCGCGCGATTTTGGGCTTCCCCATTGACGTGACGATGGTCAGCCCTGGTGCTGCGGTCATCCTGCACGCGGACGCTGAGCTTGACGACGTCTCCTTCACCGGCCTCGACACCGCCCTATCCTATGAAGAGACCGACGTGCGCCTGTTTGGCAAGCCCTGGGCCTACGCCGGACGCCGCATGGGCATGGTGGCTACGACCGCCGAGGACGTTGAGACCGCCCGCGACAGGGCAGCGCTCGCGGCCGGGAAGATTACTGTTGGGCCGAATACTGATAAAACCGTCCACGGTGACTCACAGCCGGTGGAACCGACGCCCAATGCAGTCTCCGATATTGAGGTCATTGAAGTCCCGGAACCGGTGGTCGATGTCGATCCGAAGCTGACCCGCTCCGCCGATGACTAGGCCTAGTTAAGCGGAGGACTCCTCTAGCCGCGCGATATGCAGCGTCAGGTAGGAGACTTCATCGGGGGTTAAAGTGCTGTCGAGGCGCAGCTCAATCAGGTTGGCTACCATCTGGGCGGTCTCGACGGCATCGGGGTAGCGCGCGGAGATGGCGGTGGCCACCTGGCGGTCGTCGGAGTCGAGCTGCTGGTGCTCCGCCATGCGCACGAAGAGATAGCGCAGGTGGGTAATGAAGCGGGCGACGGAGATATCTTCGCTGTTGAGCTCCGTATCGTTGTGAGATCCGATAACGGCCAGAATCTGTTGGATGAGGCCCGTCATGCGGTAGGTGCCGGAGAGATCCCCCACCGCGAACCCGGCGTTGACCAGGTGGAGGGTGATGGCCACGGCCTCATCAGGAGCCAGAGGTTTGTGCAGGCCGCTGTTGATGGCGGCGAGTAGCTGTTGCGCGAGGGAAAAATCGTCGGCGTAGAGGTGGCGGACCTCCGCTTCCAGTGGATAGGACACGGTGTTGCCGCGGCTGACTGCGCCGTGGATGTGATCCGCAATTGCCACGACCAGTGTGAGCTTGCTACGCAGTGTCTCCGACATGTCGACGGAGTGCATGGCGTCGATGACTAGCTGGACGTATTCGCCGGGAATACCGGCAATCATGGCGGCCAGGTGGTCCGGATCGCGGCCGGAATCAGGGACGAAGACCTTCACCACCTTGGCCGGGTCAATCTCAGCACCAGGTTTGGCTTGGAAGCCGATGCCGCGGCCGGTGACAATGACGTCTTCCGCACCGCGCCGCGCGAGCACGACGTTGTTATTGAACACGCGCAACAGTTGCACAGGGCACCTTTCTGGTTGGGGTTAACCGGTTAGGGCGAAAACGACTAAAGCCGGCCACGATGGTGGTTCCATCGAGCCAGCTTAGTCAGGGTTCGTTAGAGGCGTGCTAAAGGTTTCCTAGTGGGTCCTTTAGCGGGTCGTGGTGATGACCGTATCGCCAGCGGCGGCGTGGTTCAGACCAGCCGGGGTGACGGCGGACAGCGCCTTGGTGTTGGTGACGGCCAAGACGATGGTGGTGTCGTAGCCGGCTTCGGTGACCTTGGCAAAGTCAACGGTGGCAAGCAGCTCGCCCTGCTTGACCGTGTCGCCCTTCTTGACGGCTGGGGCGAAACCTTCGCCCTTCATCTTCACGGTGTTGATGCCGATGTGGACGAGGACCTCCACGCCGTCCTCGGTCTTGATGCCGTAGGCGTGGCCGGACTTCATGGCACTCATGACGGTGCCGCTGACGGGGGCGTAGACCTCGTTGCTCTCGGGGACGATGCCCACGCCATCACCCAGTGTGCCGGCGGAGAAGACCGGGTCATCGATCTCAGCCATGGGGACAACCTTGCCGGTCGACGGCGAAGCGATGTCGGTGGTGGTACCAGCGGCAGGCTCAGCCGCCTTGGCGGGGGCGTCTTCCTTGGTGGCCGTTGCGGTGGCAGCACCGGCGCCAGCGCCGGCAGCGGTGGTTGCGGGGGCGTCGGCAAGCGCGGCGTTGTCGGCGGTGTTGGCGTTGTCGAGCTCGGCCTTTTCGGCTGCCTCGCGGGCGGCCTTAGCCTCAGCGCGCTCCTCCGGGGAGCGGTAGTCAGTGATGAAGACCGCCAGGAAGGCCACGACGAATGCCACAGCAATGGCGATGGCGTACTTGGCCATCGGGCTAAACACAGAGATGGTGAGCACGGAGGTGAAGACGAAGGCATCGGTAGTAATGCCGTTCGTGCCCAGGGTCAAAAGTGCCACGGTCAGGCCACCGGCAAAGCAGCCCACCAGCATGCGCGGGTAGATGCGCTTGTAACGCAGGTGAATGCCGTAGAGAGAAGGCTCGGAGACGCCGCCCAGCAGGCCCGCAACCAAGGCGGAGCCGGCGGTCTGACGCATCACGGTGTCCTTGTCGCGGATGGACAGTGCCAGCACGGCGGCGGTGGCGCCGAAGCAGGCGAAGTTCCAAGCACCCATTGGGCCTTGGATGAAGTCATAGCCCAAGGTCTGGATGTTTACCAGCATCAAGGCGTTCAGTGGCCAGTGCAGACCCAGCGGAACCAGGAACGGGTAGATCATCGGGATAGCCAGGGCGAAGACGAACGGAACGTTGTCATTCATCCAGGACAGACCGGCGCCGATGCCGTTACCGGCCCATACGCCGAACGGGCCGATGATAAATGCCGTGAGAGGGATGACGATGAGCATAGTGAAGAACGGGACGAACACCATGTGCAGAGCCGAAGGAATGATCTTCTGGAAGAAGCGGTAGACCAGCGCTGCCACAAAGGCCATCATCAACGGTACGAAGACGTTGCCGCCGTACCCCGGAAGCTGCATGGTCATGCCAAAGATAGGAATGGAGCACTGCTCGCTGCCCAACGTATCGTTGACCACGCACTGGACGGCAGGGTTCTCAGAAAGGCCCAAGAACTCCGGAGTCAGCAGGGCGGCCATGATGGCGCCCGGGACCCATGGGTCGATGCGCAGCTTCTTGCCGGCGTTGTAGGCCACCATCAGCGGCAGGAAGTAGAAGACGGAGCGCCACATGGCGTCGACGAAGAACCACGAGGCGGGCTTGTCCTCGGCGCGGAAGTCGACGATTCCGAATGCGTCGAGGATCGACGCGAAGGCGATAATCAGCGAGGCGCCAAGCAACACACCCAGAATTGGTCGGAAAGAATCGGACAAGTACTCGAAGAACTCGTCCATAAAAGGAACCTTGCCCTTCGCCTTCGAGCGGGCCGCGGCTTTGATGTCCGCATTCGAAGCGCCGCCGTCTTTCATCTCCGGCAAAGCGTTGATCTCGTCGTAGACGGTAGCGACGTCGCCACCGATAACTACCTGGTAATTTGAGTCGCCTTGCGGCACGGCGCCGAGCACCTTGGGGATGGCGTCGAGCGCTTCCTTGTTGGCCTTCGAGGCGTCGTTAAGCTGGAAGCGCAGGCGGGTGGCGCAGTGCGTGAAAGAGGCAATGTTTTGCGCGCCGCCGATGCCATCCAAGATGGCCTCAGCTGTAGAGCGCGTTTGCGTCGACATGAGATTTCCTTTCGAACTTCTTTCAGGGCGCAATGCAGTTCGCGGAGGTTCCGGGGGCCTGCCCAGGAGGCCTAAAAACTACAAAAAGACCCAGGAAGCTGGGTCTTTGCATTTCACAGTTCAGTGGAATGCGCGGTGCACACAGCATCCTAGGTCTTGCCCGAAGTAACAATCCTTATAAATTGAACCTACTCCGCGGCTCTCACTCTGGGCAATTTATGTGACTCACCACACCGCTTTTTCGGGCGGCTGGGCGATTGGAGGTTCCTAAATGTGTTTTAGATTGCACTAAGCCTTTTTAAAACGGCTAAATTCGGACATCTCCAGTATGGTGAAGAGGTCACTGTATGTTGTGCCTCGTGACGCGCAACACACAACATCGTCTACTCTTTGGAAAGAGAAAGGCTAGCAGTAAATGTCTTCACAGAACTCCGCACTCGTGAGCGTCATGGGCCGTGGCTTTGACGGCCTCGATATCGCCTCCCTGGCAACCGACCTCGGCGCGACCTTCGCGCAGCTCGATGACCTGGGCACCACCCTGGACCAGATTCTGGTCACCGTTCCAGAAGGCGACGTCGTGTTGCAGGGCACGGGTGTGATGGACTTTGACGCCAAGGCCGCAGCGGCCCTGGGCATCCCGTTCGTTCTGATTTCCAACGCTCCGCAGCGCACCTCCGACCTGGCCCTTGCACATGCCCGTTCCCTGGGTGCTGAGGTAGTAGGCGCGTTTACCGACGTCGCGTCTGTCCCTGGTGCGCTCGCAGCCATCGAGTCCGTCGCGCCGGTCATGAGCGCGGAGGTCTTCCAGAAGCAGTTGCTTGACCAAGCCCGTGCCGCCGGTGCGCACATCGTTCTGCCGGAAGGCGAGGACGACCGCATTATCGAGGCAGCCGGAGCGCTTATGGCGGGCAAGGTGGCGAAGCTGACCATCCTGGGTGATGAGGCGGACGTCGCCAAGCGTGCGGAGCTCCTCGGCGTGGATCTCACTGGCGTGGACGTCATTGACCACCTGAACTCCCCGCTGGCAGAGGAGTTCGCGGCCGACTTCGCGGAGCTGCGCAAGAAGAAGGGCGTTACCCTCGAGCAGGCGCGCGAGACCATGAAGGATGTCTCCTACTTCGCCACCATGATGGTGCACAAGGGCCTGGCAGACGGCATGGTTTCCGGCGCTGCGCACACCACCGCACACACGATTAAGCCTTCCTTCCAGATCATCAAAACCGCGCCGGGCGCATCCGTTGTTTCCTCCATCTTTTTGATGGTGATGCGCGGACGCCTGTGGGCCTTCGGTGACTGCGCGGTCAACCCAAACCCGACCGCCGAGCAGCTGGGTGAAATCGCCGTGGTTTCTGCGAAGACCGCAGCGCAGTTCGGCATCGACCCACGCGTGGCCATGCTGTCTTACTCCACCGGCACCTCTGGCTCCGGCCCGGACGTCGACCGTGCAGTTGCTGCTGTTGAGGCTGCCCGCGGCATCGATTCCTCCGTCAAGGTGGACGGCCCGCTGCAGTTCGACGCCGCTTGTGACCCAGGCGTTGCCGCCAAGAAGGCACCGGAGTCCGAGGTGGCTGGTCAGGCAAACGTCTTCATCTTCCCGGACCTGGAGGCAGGCAACATCGGCTACAAGACCGCCCAGCGTACCGGCGGCGCACTGGCAGTCGGCCCGATTCTGCAGGGTCTGAACAAGCCGGTCAACGACCTTTCCCGCGGCGCTACCGTTCCGGACATCATCAACACCGTCGCAATCACGGCTATCCAGGCAGGAGTCAAGTAAATGGCTTACGTACTCGTTCTTAACTCAGGTTCCTCCTCAGTCAAGTTCCAGCTGGTTGACCCAGCAGGCAAAGCTACCGACGCCCCGCTGGTCTCCGGTCTCGTGGAGCAGGTCGGCGAGCCGATGGGTGCCGTCACCGTCAAGACTGGTGGCGAGGAATACAAGGAAGAGTTGGAGATTCCTACCCACTCTTTCGGCCTGGAGCGCGCGTTCGACATCATGCACCAGCACAATGTGGGCCCGATGGACGTTGAGGTCATCGCCGTGGGCCACCGCGTTGTGCACGGCGGCCGCCTCTTCTCCGATCCACAGCTGATTACGGACCAGATTGAGTCCATGATTGAGGACCTCATCCCGCTGGCTCCGCTGCACAACCCGGCCAACCTGGACGGCATTCGCGTGGCTCGCAAGATGCTGCCGAACATTCCGCACGTGGCCGTGTTCGATACCGCGTTCTTCAACACCCTGCCGCCGGCTGCTGCGCTTTACGCCATCAACAACGAGGTGGCCTCCAAGTACGACATCCGTCGCTATGGCTTCCACGGCACCTCCCACGAGTTCGTCTCCCAGCAGGTTCCGCGCCTTCTGGATAAGGACCCGAAGCGCGTCAACCAGATCACGCTGCATCTGGGCAACGGTGCTTCGGCAGCAGCAATCCGCCATGGCCGCCCGATTGACACCTCGATGGGCCTTACCCCGCTGGCTGGTCTGGCAATGGGTACCCGTTCCGGTGACATTGACCCGGGCATCATCTTCCACCTCTCCCGCCAGGCGGGTATGTCTATCGATGAGATTGACAACCTGCTCAACAAGCAGTCTGGCGTAAAGGGCATTTCCGGCGTCAACGACTTCCGTGTGTTGCGTGAGCGCATCGAAGCCGAGGACCAGGATGCATGGCTGGCATACAACATCTACATCCATCAGCTGCGCCGCTTCATCGGCTCGTACATGATTGCGCTGGGCCGCCTGGATGCGATCACCTTCACCGCGGGTGTGGGCGAAAACGACACTGAGGTGCGCCAGGATTCGCTGTTCAACCTGGGAATGTATGGCATCCACTTTGACAAGGAAGCAAACCTTGTGCGCTCGAAGGAGCCGCGCATGATTTCCACGCCGGACTCGCCGGTCAAGGTCTTCGTGGTGCCGACCAACGAGGAGCTGGCTATCGCACAGAAGTCCGCTGAAATCGCCGATATGGCGCGTGAGGCGGGGCTGTACTAGTCCGCGTTTGGAAGGGGCCAACCTGGTGGTTGGCCCCTTCGTCGCGATGAGTTATCCACAGATTTGACCTGTTGCGCCAATTCCCTCTTGCGCTAGTACTGGCCCTGCTAGTGGACTAGCCCTATGGAACAATTCGGGGGAGTAGTAGAAGGGCAGTCGCTGCCTTGGCATGAAGAGCAGCTGGCGCGGTGTTTGCGGGCGGGCCATTGTGCTAGGCGGGCTGTGCTCGTGGGAGTTTCGGCGGCGCGGGTGCATGGGTTGTGGGTCCTTCCGCCGCGGTGCGGCGAGGAGCCGGTGACGCTCGCTCTGCGCTCTGGCGTTATGCCGCCGCGGAGAGACTGGGGCCACGGCCGAAGTTACAAGAAGATGCGTCTGCCAGATTCTATGGTCGAGAAGGCGCAGGGCGTTCGCGTGACGTCTGCTTTGCGCGCCGCGTTGGATGTCGCGCGCTTCGAAGGCTGGATTCGCGGCTTCGTGGCACTCGAATCATGGTTCCGGATGCATCCTGAACTCGATGTCGAGGCTGCTAAGGCTATGGCTATGGATTGCCTCGAAACTATGGGGCGGGTCAAAGATATCGCTGAAGCACGTCGAGCTATATCGCTTCTCTCTGGTCAATGCGAGTCGCCCTACGAGGCATTATGTATCGCGTTATTGGCACACGCAAAGATGGGTCATTCCATCCAACAGCAAGTCTGGGTGATTCCCAGTGTTCGAGTTGATGTTCTGATTGATGGTTGGCTGGTATTGGAAATTGATGGAGCCGTGAAGTATGACGGCGAAACCTATGGCTCGGATACCCGGCGGGTAATCGTGGAAGAGCGTCGCCGCGAGGTGCGATTGCAGAATGCCGGCTACACGGTATTCCGTGTGACTTCGACTGAGCTGTTTCATCAGCCGCAGAAGTTCCTCGCAGATTTGCGGGCAACTTGGGTGTCTGGCCGTGAGCGGGGACTGCAGCAAGTGGTGCGCCAGGCGTAGGCGCTTCCTCTCACCAGGGTCCTCACCATTTGCAGGTGGTTGGCCTAGATGGTGGGGTCGAGCTGTAACTACTGTGACTGGCGCTGTCTGCTGGGGCTGGTGATCACTCACCTCACCATGTGGTCCTCACCATTTGGGCTGAGGCACGACGCGAATAGTCAAATGGTGAGGTCGCGATGTGGCTAGTGGAGTCAGTGTTCATGGTTGGGGCTAGTGATGGCTATTGAGGTGACGTTCGGGACGGTTGACCTCACCATTTGGAAGGGCAGACATGGCGGAAGGCAGAGCCATCGAGGGGAGCCGCGGAGGCGGACCAGGCTAAAAGTTGGTCACCGGCCGCACCTGGTTCGCCAGGTCCACCAGCGCGTAGCGGTGCCGCGCGAAGGGCGCCTGCCGAGCCAGGGCGCGCAGAGTATCGGCCAAGCCGTAGCGTAAGCCACGCTGCGTGAAGGCGAACTCGAAGAGGTCATTCGGAGAGGCCGCCGCATCGAGGTCACAGTCGCGGAGGAAGTTCAGGCCCGCGGAGATGACTGCCGCCTTGACCTGCAAGAATCGCGGCTCATTTTGTGGGATCTCCTCCAGACGGCGGGCAGCGCGGCGGATACGAGACTCGGAAAGATCGTGCAGTACCAGTTGCAAAATGGTGGTCAGCCGGGCCATGCGGTAGTGGCGCGAGGCGTTGGGCACGCGATCTAGCGTCGCCACGGCCAGCTCCACCTGCTGCTCCGAGCGCATCTGGCGGGCCAGGCCGAAAGCGGATGAGACCGTGGTCGGGTAGGTGGCCCACACGATTCCGTACAGACGCATCGAGTTAAAACGCAGGTGAGCCGGGTCATCGGTGACGTGATCCCAGATTCCTCGATCGTCGGTAAACAGTTCGTTCGGCAGCTCGTCCAGGCTGGTAGTGAGGTTCGCACAAGCCCGCGCGATGGCAGGATCGATGAGCGAGACTTCGTTGTAGCCCAGCTGCTGCAAGATGAGCTCGTTAATCGCCGCGATAGCCAGCTTCGGCGCCGGCTCGCCCGGCAGTAGGTTGAGGACGTTCGCGAAGTGCACTTGGGCGGCGCGATAGTCGTCGAGAAGCAGCACGGCGACGCCGGAGTACCACTGGAAGCGCCAATCGTTTCCGAGCTTGTCCTCAATCGAGGCGAGCCATTCGCGGGCCTGGCCGGTATAACCCAGGTCGATCATGGAACGCACCACGCCGAGCGGGATTTCTGCGGATTCCTCGTACTCCGGGGCCTGCATGGCCTGACGCAGCGTTTCGAGGGCTTCCTGCGGCTCCGTGTAGGAAGCACCCTGCAGGAGCGCGGCGCCCACGTCGGAGCGGTCCACCAGGGGCGCCGGCAGCGCCGAGACCACCTCGGAGGCGGTGATGCGCACGGTGCGGTCGATGCCGTCAATCAGCTGGTCCGTGCGAAAGACCAGGTGCTTGGTGCCGAAGGTCGTACGCTGTGGGGAAAACAGCGAGTGCTGCGAGGGATGCTGAACGCCATCGCGCAGGGCGATGACCTCGCGGAGCACACCAAAGAGCTGGTCCCGCAGCTGCGATACGCTCTGAAAGCGCTTGGCCGGATCTGGGTCCGTGGCGCGCAGCAGCAGCCGGTAGAAGGAGAGGTAGCGGCGCAGCAGCGGCTCCTCGGCAGGGGAGGGCAGTCCGGGTAAGTAGACGCCGTCTTCCTGCGGCAGATGGAAGGTCAGGCAGGCCAGCGTGCGGCCGATGGTGTAGATATCGGAGGCTACCGAGGGGCCATCCTTGGCAATCTCCGGGGCTTGGAAGCCCTTCGTGCCGTAGATGTGCCCGAAGGCGCCGATGCCGGAGACCGCGCCAAGGTCAATCAGCTTGACCTGGTCCTCGGTGATGATGATGTTCGAAGGCTTTAAGTCGTTGTAGACCACCCCGCGCGCATGGAGATAGTCCAGCGCCGGCAGCAGCTCCAAGATGTAGGCAATCGCGGTATCGACCGGGAACAGGCGGTCTGCCTGGTCGTTGCGCCGCTGTTTGAGCGAGGGGCCGCCCACGTACTCCATTACGATGAAGCCGCCGTCCACGCGGGGGTCATCGATGAAGTTGAAAATCTTCACGATTCCCGGGTGCGTAATATCCGCCAGGAACTCGCGCTCGACCTCTGCGGTGGCGGTCTCGTCTGATGACTTTTCCGCCTGCATGCCCTTGAGCACCACGATGCGCCCGGAGACGAAGTGGTCATTAGCCAGGTAAATCCAGCCCAGACCGCCGTGGGCAATAACGCCCAGAATTTCGTACTGACCTGCCACGATATCGCCGGGAGAAAGCTGCGGCGGGGCAACCTTCTCCTTTGCGGGGTCGATGAGCGCCGCCGTAGGGTTGCGCGGCACGATGAAAGGCAAGCGCGCCATGCCGTCGGCCACCTCGCGGTCGGTGCGCTTGGCCGCACGCCGCTGGCGGAAGGTATCGATGGCCGCGCGCCGCGAGCGCTGCGAGGCATCCTCCTGCTTGCGGCGGTCACGCAGCTGCCCCAGCTCCGCAATCAGGGCGCCGATATTATCCGGGTCGTTGAAGTCGCTGTCCGCATCCGCGCCGTCCTCGTCCGCGAAGGGGTCGAAGGCCACGGCCGAGGTACCCTCCTCATCTGCAAACGGGTCGAAGGGCACTGCTTGGGTGGCATCATGCGCCGCGCTAGCCGACGCCGCACTGGACGCCGTGTGCATCGCCGCCGCCGTCGCTTGATCGTCCGCGTGCTCGCTGGGCTCTTCCAGCTTCTCCGGCTCCAAGTGGTCGAGCTCGTCCTCGCTGAAGCTATGGCCTTGAGTAGGGCTCAACGCTTATGCCTCCTCATCGTCTAGGTAGTCAGGGCTGCCCAAAGCCGGCTTGGCCAGGTAGTCACCGAGCCAGCGATCAAAAAGCTTGTCCCAGGTGCCGTCGCTGTGGATGCGCTCCAGGGTGGAATTGACCTGGCGCAGCAGCGGCCGCGAATCATGGGTGGAATCGGGCTTGCGCACGGCCACGCCGTAGTCCTCCGTGGTCAGCGGCTCGCCGACGATCGAGGTATAGGAATCTTGGGCCACCATGCCCGAGAGGAGGGCGTCGTCAGCCACCACGCCGTCGACCTGGTTGAGCTGCAGCGCCATGAGGCAGTCTCCCCAGGCACGGGTCTGCAGGATATTCGCGGTGGAGGCCTCACGGCGGATGGTGTCCACGATGGTGGAGCCCTGGACCGCGCACAGCGTCTTGCCGGCGGTGTCATCGATCGAGCGGATGCCGGAGCTGGTCAGCACCAATAGGCGGGTCTTGGTGGTCATATACGGCGCGGAGAACGCAACCTCACGCTGACGCTCGGCGCTAATGGACATCGTGCGAATGACAATATCCACGCTTTCGTCGTTGAGCGCTCTCGTGCGCTCTGAGGACTCGACGAAGCGGAAGTCAACCTTGTCCGGGTCGCCGAAGATATCGCGGGCAATCTCGCGCGCGATATCCACCTCAAAGCCACGCACCTCGCCCGTTGCGGTGTCGCGGTAGCTCATCAGGTTATTGGAGCGGTCCACGCCGACGATGATGCGCCCGCGCTTATAAATGGCAGGGATTCTTTCCTTCGCGCTCTTGCCGTCCGGTTTATAGGTGCCCTTCAGCGGCGCGTCCAATACCGGCCGGGGTTCGGCGCTGCCGGCGGGCTCGAAGATGGAGTTATCGGGAAGGGGAGGGCCAGCCTCTGCGTCTAAGGAAGCGCGCGGAATCCTTTCCTCCTTGCTGCCTAAGTCGGGGACACCGCAGGAGGCGGCACACAGGGCGGCCGCAGATAAGACGGCTAGAAGGCGAGTGGAATGAGCCATTAGAGGTACTCCTGGAGTCGCGGACGAATACCCAACCAGACGGCGATGATAGCGCCCATGGTCAGCAAGAATACGGCCGTGGCCACCATGGTCATCGCGTTGAGGCCTTCTTCCAGATAGGAACGCATGGCCACGCGCGCCTCGCCGATGAGCTCCGCCAGCGCGGAATCCACGTCGTTGAAGGAGCTCGCGGTGGTCGGAGCGCCGTCCGGGGTAATCGCCGTGGCTTCGTGGATAGCGTCGTCATAGTGGCCGTCGGCAAGCGCGTTCATGAAGACCTCGTGTGAGGCCTCCCATTCTTTGGTGGCGCTTTGTGCGGTTGGCAGGAGGGCGGGATCGGTGACGGGAATGTCGTCGTCGGCAAGCGCGGCTTCGTAGTCCTCGAGGGCCTGGTTGATGGAATAGACCGTCGAGCCAAAGCGCACCGTCATGTCGGACTCTGAGGAGCGCAGGACCAGCGCCAGGGTCTCCGAGGTGCGGGTCTGCTGGGCTTCAATCCGGGAGGCGGTGAGCGAGTCCCACGGACGGGAGACCGTTTCGAAGCCGTGATAGCCGGAGCTCCAGGTGGCGAAGTTCGCCATCGCGGCCCAGGAAAGCGCCAGGAAGAGCAGCACGCTGGCGGCTAAGAAGCCACGGTTGAAGCGGCGGCGCGTCAGGCGCCACAGCCACCACTGCGCGACAAAGAGGAAGAAAAGCGCCGCCACTAAGCCGGAAAGCGGGACCCACTGGGGGCTGGTCAGGCGCTGCTGTTGCTCCTTGACCTTGGCCGTGGTGAGCGAGAAAAGCTCGGCGGCCGCGGGCAGGATCTTGTCACTCATCAGAGAAGAGGCGTTGGACATATACGAGTTCGCCACCGCATTGCCCGCGCGGTGGTTGGTTCGTGCCTTTTCCACCAGGGCGGTATAGACGGGCAGCTCGCGCTGGATAAAGGTGACCAGCTCGCGAATGCGGGCGTCGTTAGTGTTGGTGCCCAAAACGGACTCGGTGGCCGCCACGGAGGCAGCGTCGATGGCCTTGTTATAGCGCTTGCGGTTGATCTCGGAGTCCACGCCCGCCTGGACGAAGCCCGTGGTGGCGACGGTATCCGCCAGCGAAAGGTTGGTGTAGAGGTGGTGCGCCGCGTTAGACATCGGCTCGGTGGAATTGAGCAGCTCGTCCAAGGCCTCGTGGCGGCTGGCGGAAGTATTTGACATCGACAAGCCGGCGGCGGCGAGCGCCACCGTCAGAATCACAGTGACGGTAAAAAGCTTGCCTGGGGTAGTGGCCGCGAAGTGGTAGAGACGGCGGGCCAACCGCGCCGGGCCGGCGAAAGAGCTCATGGCCAGCTGCGTGGCGTTGTTGAAGGCCGGGGTAGCGGGCTCGGTGACTTCGTCGAGCCAGTGATCGCCTGGATGCGCTTCGTGCGCGGCCGGATGCTCGCTGGTACGTGCGGCAGCATCCTCCAACCCTGTGCCAGTCATTCCCATAGAATAGCGCAGTTCCGCGCCGCTTTGGTGATGCACGCCACCGCTGCGCGCTGTCGCTGCACGCTGTCGCATGCAGCGAGAGGATCGTAGGATGGGCGCCATGAAGCAAGGAGAGCACATAAGTGGCGATGGCTGGGCAGCCGGCCCGGGCGGGATAAAGCTATGGGGCAAGTTTGGCGCGGCCGGGCTTTTCCTCCTTGCCGGCGAGCGCGTGCTGCTCCAGCACCGTGCGGAGTGGACCAACCACGGCGGCACCTGGGGCATTCCCGGCGGCGCGCGGGATTTCCACGAAAGCGCCGTTGCGGCTGCACTGCGAGAAACGCAGGAGGAATGCGCCATCGCGCCTGCCGACGTCCTGGTGCTCGGCGAGCGCGTCACCGCCGGGCCCTATCCCGCAGTGGGCGAGCTGCCCGGCAACTGGACCTATACCACCGTCATCGCACGCACCCGTGGCGATGAGCCGTTGGACGTTATTGCCAACGAGGAGTCCAACGAGCTGCGCTGGGTGCACCTCGACGAGGTGGAAAATTTACCTCTGTTGGGGGCATTTCGTGAGGCCATCCCCTCCTTGCGGGCCTTTATTGCGGGCCAACCTCGGTGAGGAGGCTGAAACTATGGCACCCTTGACAGCATGATTGAAGTTGAGGGACTGACGAAACAATATAAGTCTGTCCGCGCAGTAGACGACCTCACCTTTAAGGTGGAGCCAGGCATCGTGACCGGCTTTCTAGGTCCGAACGGTGCGGGCAAGTCGACGACCATGCGCATGATTCTGGGCCTGGATACCCCCACGGCGGGTCAGGCCCGTATTAACGGCAAGGCCTACCGCGAGTTGAAGAGCCCGCTGCGGGAGGTCGGCGCGCTGCTCGACGCCAAGGCCGTGCACCCGAACCGCACCGCGGCCAACCACCTGAAGTGGATGGCGCAGTCCAACGGCATTCCTACTTCCCGCGTGGACGAGGTGCTGGGGCTGGTTGGGCTTTCCGACGTCGCCGGTAAGAAGGCCGGCGGCTTCTCCCTCGGCATGGGCCAGCGCCTCGGCCTGGCCGGCGCCCTGCTGGGTGACCCGGGAATCCTCATCCTGGACGAGCCGGTCAACGGCCTCGACCCAGAAGGTATTCGCTGGGTTCGCTCCTTGGTCCGCGCGCTCGCGGCAGAGGGCCGTACCGTCTTGATTTCCTCCCACCTGTTGTCGGAGATGTCCATGACCGCAGACCACCTCGTGGTCATCGGCCGTGGCCGCCTAGTGGCTAGCCAGTCCACCTATGACTTTGTAAAGCAGCACTCGGATTCCTCAGTCATCGTGCGCTCCGATCACCTCGAAGAGTTCGGCGGCGCGCTGCGTGAGGCCAACGTGGCTTATACAGACGGCAGCGACGAGGAAGGTCGCAAGACCCTCATCATCAATGACGTCAGCACCGATTTCATCGGCCAGCTGGCATATTCCACAGGCGTTCCGCTCAACGAGCTTAGCCTGAAGCGCGCTTCGCTGGAGGATGCGTTCATGCGCATGACCGGCGAGGACGTGCAGTACCACGCCAGCACCCCAGGTGCTGGGCAGCCGAACCAGCCTAACCAGCCTGCCGCATAGGAGGAATGCTAAAAGTGATTATCAATACCCTCCGCGCCGAGTGGACCAAGCTGCGCACCACCAAGTCCTTCTACTGGACCACCGGCCTGATTTTTCTCCTGTCCTTCCTGTGGGCGCTGTTCAACGGTCTCAACGCTGAGATGGACCCAGCGATGCCGATTAGCCCGCTTACTGCCGAGGGCATGAACTCCATCCTGCTGATGCTGGGCATCCCGATCATCATGATCCAGGCCATCATGATCGTGACCACCGAATACCGCTTCGGACTGCAGTCCACGGTCTTCATGGCGAACCCGAATCGCTCCATCGTCGCGCTGGTCAAGCTCCTGATGTACGCGGTTATTGCGGCGGTCATCCTGTTTCTGGCGCTGGTGCTGATTTACTTTGTCTCGGACCTTTCCGCATCCAAGGAAATCGCGGACATCTACAAGCCTTTCGAAGAAGACGGCGGCAAGCGCGCACTGTGGCTCTTACCTCTGCTGGGCTTTATGGTCGTGATCTTTGTGCAGGGCTTGGGCTGGCTGCTGCGCCAGACCGCTGGCACCGTGGCACTGTCCCTGATTCTCTACCTGGGCATTGAGAACGTCGTGCGCCTGCTGCCGAAGGTCGGCGACGACCTCATCCCCTACATGCCATTTTCCGCCTTCGGCAACTGGGCTTCGGACACTGTGCCGGAAAACGTCCCATGGGACTCCTCGGCGGGAAGCGCCATCGTCTTCATCGTTTGGGCGGTAGCGCTGTGGATCCTCGGCGTCTTCGTGCTTGAAAAGCGAGACGCATGATCTCTTGGCCACTCCTGGCTACATTGGCGCTGTTGTCTTCAACAGCGCCTTTTGTCACTCGTCGCCATTTGCAGCGTGCTTCCTCACCATTTGGCTATCTACCCAGGGCTGAAAACCCAGACCTCCTGTTCGTGGATCGCTGCGCTTGCCGACGCCCCTCATTCCAGCAGAGAGCTGCATTTCCAGGTCTGGGTATTTAGTGGGGAAGGGGCCAAACGCGACGGGAGCGCAGGCAGTGTGCGGGGGAGGGCGGCCCAGGCGGCGCTGACGGTGCCGGTGGCGCTATTGCAGCGCCGAGGTCAGGCGCATCACGTTGTCCATGTAACGGCGCACGAAGCCGCGCTCGTTCCATTCCTCCAAGGTCAGCTCATGGCACACCGCGCGGTAGTTGCTAGCAAGCTGGTTAAACTCCGCCAATAAGTTGCCCTTGGCCACCAGCATCGTGGATTCGTAGTTCAAACCGAAAGAACGCATGTCCATATTCGAGGAGCCGAACATGCACAGCGGGTGGCGGCCCGGCTCGTCTGGGTCCGTCATGATGAACTTCGAATGCAGCACGAAAGGCTCTGGGAATTGGAAGATCCGCACCCCTGCCTCCAAAAGTGCCTGGTAGTAGGAGGACTGCGCGTGGTTGACCATGAACTGGTCCGCCTTGGCCGAGACATAAAGCTCCACGTCCACGCCGCGATAGCAGGCAGTGGTGACCGCCTCCATCAAAGATTCATCGGGCACGAAATAAGGCGAAACCATTACCAGGCGGTCTTTGGCGTGGTGCACCAGTGAGTTGAACATGCGCAGGTTCGGCTCCGTGGTGTAACCCGGGCCGGACGGGATGAGCTGGAGGAAGTTGGAGTCCTCGGTATCCGCGTCGTCGTAAGGCAGCGGCTCCAAAGAAAGTGCTTCTTCTGATTCCAGGTACCAGTCCACCGCAAAGACCGCCGACATGGAGGTGACCACCGGGCCGGTGAGCTCTACCATGTAGTCCACCCAGTAGCGGTCCTTGGTGCGGTAGCTGCGCTTAATCATGTTCATCGAGCCCAGAAAGCCCGTTTGGCCGTCGATGATGACCAATTTGCGGTGGTTGCGCAGGTCAGGACGGCGGAAACGAAGCTTGTGCAGCTGCAGCGGCAGCATCAAGCGCCAGTCGACGCCGATCGCGCTAAGGCGCCGGCCGAATTTCCAATAGCCGTGGTACTTCAGGCTGCCAATCTGGTCTAAAAGCAGCTTGACTTCCACGCCTCGCGAGCGGGCGCGTTTGAGAGCCTGGTAGAAGACATCGGTGGCCTCGTCCCAGGATTGGATATAAATCTCGATGTAGACGTACTTCTCGGCGCGGTCGACGGCGCTGGAAATCGCGCGTATTGCCTCGTCGTAGTCGGCGTAAATGCCACGATTGTGGCCCACGAGCGCCGGGAAACCCGTCAGATTGCGATTGAGCGCAATGACGGATTCCACCTCCGGAGAAAGCCTGCCCAGCGGATGATTCGGCGTACTCGCCGTGACGTCTTCCATCAGGTCATGGGCCTCCTGCTGGATGCGGTGGCGGCGGCGATTGATATATGGCGAGCCCATCAGCAAAAACAGCGGCAGGCCCACGATGGGCAGCAGCAAAATAGCCAGCAGCCAGGCCGTGGAGCTCGAGGGTCGGCGGCCTTCGGGCACAAATCCGATGGCCAAGATTTTGATGCCGTAGTCCAAGATGAGGAAAAACAGCTGCCAGAAAGAAAGATCGATGTTTAGTGAGAAGTCCATGCCCCGGTAGGTGCTCCTAACGCACCGAATCGAAGTCAGGCAGATCGAAATCTGCCAGCAGCGGGCAGTGGTCAGAGGTCTTGTCGCCGGCGCGTTCTACCATGTCTACCTGCGCAGATTCCACCGTCGCGGCCAAGGACTTCGAAGCCAGCTGGAAATCGATGCGCATGCCCTCGTTCTTCTGAAAGCGCATCGACTTGTAGTCAAAGTAGGTCCAGCGCTGCTCTTCCGTAAAACGCCGCGTAACCTCCTCAAGGCCTGCCTCCTCCAGCATCTGGAAGGCCGCACGCTCTGGCTCCGTAACGTGGGTCTTGCCGCGGAAGGCCTCGATATCCCAGACGTCCTCATCGCGCGGGGCAATGTTGAAATCGCCGGTGAGCAGCAGCTTCGACTGCGCGCGGCTCTCGCTGTAGTGCGCCAGCGCGTAGAGGAAGCGCAGCTTGTAGTCGTAGTGGCGGTCGGTGATTTCGCGGCCATTGGGCACATAGAGCGACCAGATCTCTACGCCGCGAATCCGCGCGCCCACCGCACGGGCTTCCAAATCCTGCGGCTTTTCTGGGTCCTTGGCAAAGCCTGGCTGGCCGGGGAAGGAGTAGAAGACTTCCTCCGGCTCCGCCTTGGAGACGATGGCCACGCCGTTCCACTGGTTCAGCCCGTGATGGGTGACGTGGTAGCCGGCGGCTTCGAATTCCATGACAGGGAACTTATCGTCGGCAACCTTGGTCTCCTGCAGGCACAACACGTCGATGTCGTGTTTGGCCAGCAGGTCTACCGCCCGCTGCACGCGGGTGCGGACCGAGTTGATGTTCCATGTGGCTATGCGCATGGACTACAGGGTACCGCCTTTGCGCACGGCATACCCACGGCGATGGTGTTCTAAAAACCCGACTTCACTAAGCAGGGCCAACGCTGCGCTTTCCGACGCCTCCACCTCCACGAATGCATTCTCCGCACCGTTTGCTTTGCCCCAGGCCAAAAGCGCCTCCAGCTGTGAGGGGGTGGCGTTTCCAAGCAGCGAGATTCCCAGCCACACGCGCTCGTCGCCGGATTGGCTGAGCGTGGCGTCGAAAAGCGCGGAGTCAAGGTGCGGCTCGGCGCTCGCAGTGTCTAGGGAGCGGGTAAACACGAGGACCTCGGGCTCGAGCTGCCATGCCGCGGGCTCGTTATCGAGTACGCGCAATGCCGCCTTGCCGATGCGCTCCGGGATGGCCAGGCGGGTGGGCAGGTTGTGCTCGGCGTAGAAGGCGTCGATTTCTTCCATGGGCGCGGGCATGAAACCTGCGGAGGGGCCCAGAGGAATGGCGGAATCGGTGCCTTCGCCGAAGCGCATGAGCCATTGGCCATCATTGGTCCAGACTTTCGTCCCGCCGCGCGCTGCCGCGGCTGCCACCTCGACGGCGCGGATTTCGGAGTTGCGCACCGTGCGCGGCGAGAGCTTCTTGATGATCTTCAGCTGCTCGGCGGGGATTTCCACCGCCTCCAAGTCGGAAGGGTAGCCACCCACCGCCTGCGGCCGGATGACAAGCGGTGAGGTGCTCAGCACATGGCCGATGACATCGGAGTGGGTGCCGCCGAATTCGCGCCGGGCAACCACGCGGTCGCCGACGCTGACGGCATCAGAACGGAAGATATAGCTCATGTCGATTAAGGGCGATTAGGGGTGCAGTCTATTTACGCGCCGTGGCCGAAGGGATCCTCGTCCTCGCCTGGCATCCAGGTCCAGCCGGCCTCGGTCCAACCGTTGCGCTTGATGGTCTTCTTGGCCTGGCGCTTGAAGCGGCCGGTGAGCACGTCGGTGTAGACGTAGCCGTCCAGGTGGCCGGTCTCGTGCTGGAGCATGCGCGCGAAGAATCCATATCCTTCGATGGAAATGTCGTTGCCGTGCTCGTCCTTGCCTGTAACGCGGGCCCAGTCGGCGCGGCCGGTGGGGAAGCCCTCACCGGGCACGGAGAGGCAGCCTTCGTCCTCGGAGCCGTCGTCGGCAGGCATGCCCTCGGGGATCTCGGAGGTCTCCAGCACCGGGTTGATGACGCAGCCCTTGCGCATGCCGCTTTCTCCAGCGCCAAGCTGCTTGGCGCTGCCGTTTGGGCCGTCGGTGTCAGGGCAGTGGTAGACAAACAGGCGCTTGTTCACTCCTACCTGGTTGGCGGCAAGGCCGACGCCATGGGCGACGTCCATGGTCTCGTACATGTCGGCGATGAGCTGCTGCAGCTCTGGGGAGTCGATGGGCTCAGTGACCGGCTCGGTGGGATTGTGCAGAACCGGGTCGCCGTGGATAACGATGGGGCGAATAGTCATGCCCTACAGTTTAGGCATGCAATCCTTGTCAGACCTAGACGCGGCCATTTTGGAGTTCGAATCGCATGCCCCGCGCGGTATCGGGCCTAAGGAAGAGGCCATTCGCGCGGAGCTGGATATCTCGCCGGTGCGTTATCACCAGCGCTTGAACGTGCTTCTCGATGCCCCCGCTGCCGCCGAGGCCTATCCG
Source organism: Corynebacterium sp. HMSC06D04 (assembly GCF_001807315.1). Taxonomy (NCBI): domain Bacteria; kingdom Bacillati; phylum Actinomycetota; class Actinomycetes; order Mycobacteriales; family Corynebacteriaceae; genus Corynebacterium; species Corynebacterium sp. HMSC06D04. Next base: position 80,260 of record NZ_KV788523.1, on the reverse strand, counting down.
GTGCTGGTTGCGCGTTTGCGGCGCGTGCGGGATGGCCGTCAGGAGGCGCGGCGCGCCGCGCGGGAGGATGCACCAGATCTCCCTAATTAGAGACTAGGGTTGCTGCTGTGACTAATGTGAATTCAGATAAAGCAGCAGAATCCACCTCCACACAGGGCTCACAGGGCTCAAAGGCGGGTGCGCACCGCAGCTCGTCTAGCGGCCTGCCGCTGCGCGGCTTCGCAATGGTGCTCATTGCCGTTGCTGTCATGCTCGGCATGTGGGGCCTGTACACGCTGACCTCCAAAGACTCCACCGATACTGCCCAGACCGGCAGCACCGGCGTCGCCACGCTGCCTGCTCCCGCCGAGGGCGAGCCCGGCGCACAGGGCAGCCCATCTGCGCAGCCGGGTGCTGCCGGCAGTGCCGCGCCGGGCACGCAGGATGCCAAGGCTGGCCAAGACGCAGCCGGACAGCCTGCCAAGGAAGGCCAGGATGCAGCCGGCCGTGAAGCAGCCAACAAGGACGGTGCCGCTGCCGGTGCTGCGGGGGCAGAGGGCGCCGCAGGCGTCGAGCGCGCAGCCAAGGACATCCCGGTCAACGTATTCAACAACTCCGGCCGCGCGAACTTCGCTGCAGAGCAGGCAGACAAGCTGAAGGAGAAGGGCTTCAAGATCGGCGAGGTGGGCAACCTGGCCGGCGATATCCTCACCGTTCCGCAGACCACCGTCTACTTCCCGGCAGGCGATAAGGACGCAGAGAGCCTCGCACGCGAGACCGCAGCGCAGTTCTACGGCGCGCAGTCCATCCCGGAGGGTGCCATCGCCGAGTACCCGGCAGAGCTCAAGGCTGAATTCACCAAGGGCAACGCAGTCGTTGCAGTTCTGGCCATCCCGCAGGCCTAAAAGATTCGCAAGATAGATGCACGGTGGAATAAAAGACAAAATCCACCGTGCATTTAATGCATAAGAAAATGCTCTAGCTGGACCTTGCTGCGGATAGACTCACAAGGGTGAACATTCCGGAAGAATCCTTCACCCGTTCGGCCGGGCCCACCTTGGGCGTTGAATGGGAAGTAGCCCTCGTCGATCCGCACTCTTGGGATCTGGTCCCACGCGGCGCCGAGCTGATTGAACGCGTGCAGGCGGCCACGCCCGAAATCCAGCTGGAGAAGGAATTCCTCCAAAACACCGTGGAACTGGTCACCGGAATTTGCCACACGGTGCCGGAAGCAATCGCGGATTTGTCGCACAAGCTAGAGCATGTGCGTGCCGCCGCCCGGGAAATGGGCGTGGCCCTGTGGGCCTCCGGCGGGCACCCTTTCACGGACTACCGCGAGAACCCTGTCTCGGATAAGGCAAGCTACTCCGAAATCATCAACCGCACCCAGTACTGGGGCAAGCAGATGCTGCTGTGGGGAACCCACGTGCACGTGGGTATCCGCCACGAAGACCGCGTGTGGCCCATCATCAATGCGCTGATGACCAAGTATCCGCACCTGCTTGCAATCTCTGCCTGCTCGCCAGGCTGGGAGGGCATGGATACTGGTTATGCTTCCAACCGCACCATGCTCTATCAGCAGCTGCCCACCGCCGGCATGCCTTATCAGTTTGCGGATTGGCGCGAGTGGCAGGACTATATGCGGGATCAAGCCATCTCCGGCGTTATCAACCACACCGGCTCGATGCACTTCGATATTCGCCCGGCGGCAAAGTGGGGCACCATCGAGGTGCGGATCTCGGATGCCTCATCTAATCTCCGCGAACTTTCGGCCATCGTCGCGCTCACGCATTGCTTGGTGGTCCACTATGACCGCATGCTTGATACAGATCAGGAGCTGCCCACGCTGCAGCCGTGGCACGTGGCTGAGAATAAGTGGCGCGCCGCCCGCTATGGCATGGACGCCTTGGTGATTACCTCTCGCGCCACGGATGAACGCTGGGTCAAAGACGAGTTGGTTGACTTGGTCGAGGAGCTAACTCCTCTGGCTCGCGAGCTGGGCTGCGAGGCCGAGCTGCAGCTCATCCACGAAATCATCGAGCGCGGGGCCGGCTATGAACGCCAGCGCCGCCTCTACGAGGAGACCGGCAGCTGGCAGAAGGTCGTGGAGGCCACGAGTAAGGAGATGGATAGCCTCCGTCCGCTCTAGGCCCCTCAAGGCTCGGCCTACTTGCGCACTACCGGAATGCGCACGTCGGTGGGGTAGTCCGCCACGTTACTCTGGCGTGCGGCATGCTTGCCGGATGGCTTGCCGTGCGGGAAGCACCCCCAAATGCCATAAACCGCGATGTAGAGGAAGCATGCAAAAGGCCACAGCAGCCATGCCCACGGATGCAGGTTCTCCATGGCCTCTAGGCCATGGGAGGACATCAAGCGCCACACCGGTGGGGAGACGAAGGGCAGCTCCACGAGCAGCAACGCCACGAAGGATGCCAGGCCCGCCAGCTGCGCACCCCAGAAGGAGGGCAGACGCTTGCCGACGGCCTCATTGACCGCCAGCATCACCCATACGCCGAGCGGTACTACCCAGACGAAGTGGTGGTACCAGGAAAAAGGCGAGACCAAGCAGGTGGCCAAGCCCGCCAGCGCCAGCGCGGCGGAGGAATTCCTATTGATCCAGGCGGTGCGCAGCGCCAGCATGGTCACCATCACCACGATGACCACGGCCAGGACCCACAGCGCGGTGTTCTCTTCGCCGTTGAGACGCGCGATGATCGAGCGCAATGACTTCGCGCCGGGGTGGTCCAGGTTGCCCACGCGATCAGAATTGAACATCTTATCCGTCCAGAAATCCCAGGCATCGGGGATCGTCCGCACTCCCACGTAGACGGTAAAGAAGAAGGTAAACACGCAAGCGAAGGCGGACCACCAGCGCTTCTGGAATAACAAAACCAGGCCCATGAAAGCAGGCGTTAGCTTCATGCCAGCGGCAAGGCCGATGCCGATGCCAGGCAGGCGCAACTTACGCGGTAGCAGGTCGAGGGAGACCAGGAACATCAAAAGGATGTTGATCTGGCCATAGAAGAAGGTGCCGTTTACCGGATCAGTAGCCAAGCTGCTTATAAGCAGCGCGAGGCCTACGAACCAAGAGGCTGGGCCCATCTTGTAGCCACGCTCGCGGATGACCAGCATGATAACGGCGAAAAGAGCGATGCCCGTGATCCACTGCCAAGTCACCATCAGGCCATGGTCGGAAAAACCAGCCATCCACTCGAAGAACCAGCCTGCAAACGGCGGGTAGGTGAAAGGAAAGTTGTGGATATACGGGGCGTCGTAAAGATCGCCGCCCGCCTTCACGTCGGCGCCGGCGAGCTGGTAGATCTTCAGGTCGAAAGGAATCCTGCCAAAGAAGGCGCGCCCGCGCTCATCCGAGACGTTGAAGCGGTAAATCACGAAGGCGGCGAAGGCCGTCAGGACAGTAGCCAACGTGGGCAAGCCGTAGAGCTTTTTCACCTGCTGTTCCCTTCAAAGGTTATTTTTTACGCAAAGCACGGGTTGCTGGTTTGTCGTTTCGGGACATCAGTTCCGGCGACCCGTAGAGGCCCTCACGGCGCGCGATTCGGGAAGTGCGCTGCGCCGTAACGGGACTCGTAATCATGGCAAACAGTACCAGCAACAACAGGATTCCCAGATCACCACGCTCTGCCGGGCCGAAGGAATCTGCGCCGGTGACGCGGAAGAATGCACCCAGGATGCTCAAGATGAGACCTGTCGTTTGCGGCTTAGAAATGGCATGCACGCGCGACATGGTGTCGGGAAAGCGCGCGACGCCGATTGCGGCTGCCAGCACCAAAAGCGCACCGGCGAGGATCAAGATGATCGAGATGATGTCGGCGAAAAGGTGATAGCTCACTAGGCATCCCTCTTTCGGAATCTGGTGACAGACACGGTGGAGATAAATCCCAAAAGGGCCACGACCAACATCGCGGAGACCACCGAGGTGTTCAGCGTCCAACAAATATAGGCGGCCATCGCGCATTGGAACATGGCCACGAACCCGTCCATGCCCACCAGGCGGTCCAGCGAATTCGGGCCGGTGATAATCCGCCAAGTGGTAATCAGGAAGGCCACGACCAAGATGCCGGCGGCAACGCCCAGAAGAATGTCATAAAGCTGGGGATCCATTAGGGGTGGCTCCTTTCAAAAATCTCAATCATGCTTGCTTCGAGCCCCGCGACGTTCGCGATTTCGCGCTCTAAAGCGGCTTCCGACGCCGCGTCCAGGACGTGGATGGTCAGCATGCGGTTGGCGATGTCGATGTCGGTTACCGTGCCGCCTGGCTGCAGGTTGTACAGGCTAACCGCCAGAGACAAGATAAACTCGCTGTCCAGGCGCATCGGCAGCTCGAGGATGGCCGTCTTCGGTGGATCTTGCGGGCGCACCGCCAGCCAGGCCACCTTGAACGAGGCGTGGAATAGGTCGATGGTCCAGCCCACCATGAATAAGGCTAGCTTGCCCCAGGAGACCTTCAGCTCGGCAATCGGCATGGCAGGCAGTGGCAGCGCAAGCACCACGAACAGGCCCACCAGTAGTCCGCCAACTAGGTTGGCTACGGTGACCTCGCCCATGAGTAGGCACCACATGGCGGTGATCCACGCGATGAACCAGGGGCGGAAGCGGTGGCGGAGTCCAGCAAATTTCATTACTTCGCCTCGCTTTCGGTGGGTTGTGATTTGGGCTGTTCCTGAGGCGCAGTTTCTACCGCCGGAGCTGGGTCCTTGATGGGCCCACGGCGTACTTCAAAAGAATCCTGCTCGTTGGTGTAGCGATCCTTCTGGTTCTTGTGCCGGGTGGGGTTATCTGCGTTATCGCCCAGGACCGCGTAGCGGTAGATGGAATCATCCTGCGCAGACTCGGCGGCGCGGCTGGTCACGCCGGAGATCGGGCCGGCCAGGAAGGTGATGGACACCGAGGCCAGCACCAGCAGGCAGGTGGAAGCCAGCATGCCAAAGGGCACGCGGCCGACGTCTTGGCGCTCGTCGAATTCGACGACATCCGTGACGTCGGAAAGCGGCGATGGATGCGCCATCACGATGTTGCCTTCCGGGGCGTCGGCGCGGTCACGCAGGAAGCCCTTGGACCAGACCAAAACCATGACGTAGAGGGTAAGCAGGGAGGTCACTACGGCACCGCCGATGACCACCCAGGCCTGCCAGGAACCCTCGTTGGCGCCGGCCTGCAGGAGGATGACCTTGCCTAGGAATCCGGAAAATGGCGGGATGCCGCCCAGGTTCATCGCCGGAATGAAATACAAGATGGCGATGAGCGGAGCGGTATAAATCAGCGAGCCCAGGCGCCGCAGGGAAGAGGTGCCGGCCTGGCGCTCGATGAGGCCGACCACCAGGAACAGTGCGGTCTGGACCAGAATGTGGTGCACGGCGTAGAAGATGGCGCCGGACAGGCCCTCGGCAGTGCCCAGCGAGACGCCGAAAATCATGTAGCCGATGTGGCTGACCAAGGTAAATGACAAAAGACGCTTGATGTCGGACTGCGCGATGGCGCCCAAGATACCCACCAGCATCGTGGCGAGGGCAACCCACATGAGCAGCTGGTCCAGCCCGCCAGCGGTGAAGATAGAGGTGCGGGCGCGGATAATCGCGTAGACGCCGACCTTGGTGAGCAAGCCCGCGAAGACTGCCGTCACCAGCGAAGGTGCGGTGGGGTAGGAGTCCGGCAGCCACGCCTCCAGCGGGAAGACGGCGGCTTTGATGCCGAAGGCGATGAGCAGCACCGAGAAAATAGCGGTGCGGGTACCGGCCGGGATTTCCTCCATGCGCATCCCGATCTGCGCCATGTTCATGGTGCCGACCGCGGCGTAGATATAGCCCAGCGCCAGCACGAATATCAGCGAGGAAGCCATCGAGACCATCACATAGCCCACGCCCGCGCGCACGCGCGCCGGGGAAGCGCCCAGCGTCAGCAGCACGTAGGAAGCCACGAGGAAGATCTCAAAGCCGACGTAGAGGTTGAAGAGATCACCTGCCAAAAAGGACACGTTCACGCCCATGGTCAGCAGCATGTACGTGGGCAGGAAGACCGCCACCGGCTCGTCCTTGGAACCGTCGCGAATACCCTGCGAGATGGCGTACCACATCACCGAAAACAGCACTACGGACGAGGTAAACAGCATCACGGCGGAAAGGCGGTCAGCCACCAGCGTGATGCCCACCGGCGCGTCCCAGCCGCCCACCTGGAGCGTTTGAATGCCGGCCGTATCGGCGATGAAGATCAGTAGCGCGTTCGCGGCGGCGAGCAACAGCAGCGAGAAGAATGCGATCTGGCGCTGCACGCCGGTAAAGCGCGCGCACAGCATGGTCAGGGCCGCAGCCAGTGCCGGGATTATCACCGGCATGGGGATGAGGAAGCCGGTATAGGGCAGCAGGAAGTTAACCAGCGGAAGCAGCGTCTCAGTCATCGTTTGCCTCCTTTACTGGCTCTTCGAAAAAGTTGGGGCCAAAGGCGTCGCCCTGCTTGGTGGCGCGGCCGGTGGTTGGGTCATTGGAAGCATCGTGGTCCGGTGCCGCCGCGGCGTTGCCAGGGCGGGTGGCCATCGCTGCAATCGCGGTATCTTCCGCGTCATCCTCAATGACGTCGGCGGTGCGGTAGCGGTACTGGCGGTAGGCCAGGGTCAGGATGAAGCCGGTCAGTGCCATGGAAATGACGATGGCCGTCAGAATCATGCCTTGGGCCAAGGGATCGGCGATTTGATCGCCATACTGGGCGGTCTCGCGGCCGTCGATAGGCGGCGAACCCGCCTTGCCGCCGGCCTGCAGCATGAGCAGGTTAGCGCCGTTACCGAGCAGCAAAATGCCCAGCAGCATCTTGGTCATCACGCGGTCCAGCATGAGGTAGACGCCGGTACCGCACAGCACGCCCGCGGCGAGGAGAAGGAACAGGTTTGCTTCCATGTTTATTTCTCCTTTCCGGAGGTCATTGTTCGGCTTGCGGATTGCGCCGTGGCGCGGTTGCGCTGGCGGCGCGCGAGGGAGCGGGCGCGGTCGCGGGCGCGCTGCTTACGCATGTCCTCTTCCTCGTCGAGCTTGGCGCCCAGCGAGTTCAGGATGTAGAGCGTGAGCCCCACGACGATGAGGTAGACGCCGGCGTCGAAGACCAAGGCCGAAGGTAGTGAGACATCGCCCACCAGCGGCACCGGCAGCTTGGTGTAGCCGGTGGTCAGCGGCGGATGGCCGAAGGCAAAGGGGACTACCACCGAGGCGATCGAAATCAGCAGGCCGGTGCCCATGGTGCGCCCGCCGTCGATTGGCAGTGCCTCATCGAGCTCTGCGCGGCCGCCGGCGAGATAGCGCAGGATGAGCGCGAGCGCGGCCACCAGGCCACCGGCGAAGCCGCCGCCCGGCGCGTTGTGGCCGGAAAAGTAGAAGTAGAGCGAAAGTGCAATCATTGAGGGGAAGAGCAAGCGCGTGGTGACGTCCACCATGAGCGAACGGTTCAGCGCCTGCTCGGATTCCGCACCGGCTGCCAGCCAGCGACGCCCGGTCACGCGCAGCGTAGGACGCCGCGAGGAGCGGGTAAAGGACTGGGTGCGGTAGATCAGCGAGGCGATGCCGGTGGCCGCGATGACCAGGACGGTGATCTCGCCGAAGGTATCCCACGCACGCAGGTCCACCAGCAGCACGTTGACGGTGTTTGCGCCGTGGCCGATTTCCTTGGCCAGCTCCGGCATGAAGCTGGAGATGGACTCGCTGCGGCGGGCATTGATGGAAAACATGCCCACCAAGGTCACGCTAAGGCCAACGCCAACGGCAAGCCAGGCGCGCAGGCGCGAGACCTTGGGGTCTTGCTTCCAATCGGTGTTTGCCGGCATGCGGCGCAGCACCAGCATGAACAGCACCATGATGATGGTCTCCACGAGCAGCTGGGTTAGTGCCAAATCCGGTGCGCCGTGCAGGGCGAAGATGAAGGACAGACCATAGCCGGTCACGCCGACGATGATGACGCCGGAGAGGCGGTTATCGGTCACCGTCGCCGCAATTGCCGCGATCATGATGATGACGGCGGCGACTACCTGCCATGGGTTTTCCGCGACTTCCATGTGCACGTTGGTCAGATCGCCGCGGATCAGCATGATGACCGGCAGGATCATGAGCGTGCCGAAGATGATGGACAGGTTCATTTGCAGCGAACCGCGCTGGGTGGAGGCGGTGGTGCGCAGCGAGAGGGTGCGCAGTGCCTGGAGCACGGAATCGTAGGCGGCGTCGGCTGAGCCCAGCGCCGGGTACTGGAACTGCCACTTGGCCACCACATTGCGCTGCCAGTGCACGACGATGCCCACCACCACGATGAGCAGCGACAGGCCCAGCGGAATGGTGATGCCGTGCCACAGCGCCAGATGGGTGTGCTCGTGGTGGCCGAAGAGATTGTCCAGATGCTGGTTGATGCCGAGGGAAAGCGGGCTTGGCTGCAGGCCCAAGAAGATGGTCAGCGCGGTCAAGATTGCCGGCGGAATCCACAGCAGCGGGGCGAGCGCATGCATGTTTTCCACGGCTTCGGAGGTGCCCAGACGCTCGCCGTCTTTATCCTTCTTTACGGCGAAGGCGCCCCACAGGAAGCGCAGCGCATAAGCCATGGTGAGCATAGAGCCCACCACGACGCCGACGAGCAGCATGTTGCGCGGCATTCCCACGAGGAGGGACTCGTGGAGGATGGCCTCCAGCGTTGCCTCCTTGGCCACGAATCCCAGCAGTGGTGGGATACCAGCCATGGACAGCGCGGGGATGATGGCCAGCAGATACAGTCCCGGTTTAGCGCGGCCAAGGCCGGAAAGCTTGGCGATGTCGCGCGTACCCGAGGCGTGGTCAATGGCGCCGACGATCATGAACAAAGCAGCCTTGAACAGCGAGTGCGCGAAGGTCAGTGCCAGGCCTGCTTGCAGCGCCTCCCGGGAGCCGATGGCCACGATGGAGGTGATAAAACCGAGCTGGGAGACGGTGCCATAGGCCAGAATCAGCTTGAGATCGCGCTGCTTTAGGGCCATCCAGCCGCCCAACAGCATGGTGAATAGACCCAGCGGAATAATGACGAGATGCCAGGTGGCGACCTCGTGTAGTTCGGGAGCGAGGCGGGTGACCAGGTAGATGCCTGCCTTCACCATTGCCGCGGAGTGCAGGTAGGCCGAAACCGGTGTTGGCGCTGCCATGGCGCCGGGCAGCCAGAAATGGGCGGGGGCGATGGCGGACTTGCTGATCGCACCGGCCAGGATCAGGACGATAGCGATCGTGATATAAGGCGTCTGTGTGATCTGCTCGAAATCTGCGAGTGCGCTGAAGGTCCACTGGCCGGTCTGTCGGCCCAGCAAAATGATGCCCATGAGCATCGCCAGGCCGCCCAGGGTGGTGATCATCAATGCCTGCTGGGCCGCACGCCTCGAGGAAGCTCGTTCTCCGTAGTAGCTAACGAGGAGGAAGGAAAGCAGGGAAGTGATTTCCCAGAAGACGTACATCATCAAGATGTTGTCTGAAACCACCAAGCCAAACATGGCGGTGGCAAAGGCAGTCATCTGCGCGCCAAACATCGCAAGGCGCCGCCGGGTTTGGTCGAAGTAGCCCCAGCAGTACAAAAGCACGAGCGCGCCCATACCTAAGATGATGAGGCTAAATAGCGCCGATAGCCCATCCATCCGCAGGGTGATGTTGAGGTTGGCGTCCGGCATCCATTTCAGGTTGTACTGCAGCGAGTTGCCGTCATTGAACGTGGAGTTTGTCAGCTGGCTGAGTACCCAGAAAAAGCCAGCGCCTGGGGCGATGGCAAGAATGCCGAAGGCAGGCCTGCCCAAGTAATAGATCAAAAATGGGGCGAGGACTGTGGCCAGTATTAGAGCACTCAGCACTGCTATCACAGTTAAGCCGGATCTCCTTTGCAAGATGGAGACGCGCGAGCATTTTTAGGCGCACGTGCGACGTTATATGTACACGAAATCGAGCATGCGCCGATGAAGACATCTAGGCCACCGAAAAGGCCTGGTTGATGAACCACTGTGAAAAGGAAACCCCACTAGAGGGGTGCCGCTGGCAGCGTCAACGCCCTGCCTCAAAAGAAAGTAGGGGGCGTGTCACATTTGGCGCAGCCAATACGGCCACTATACCGGCATAACCGGCAAAAGTCACAGGTTTTTAATTAGACAGTATTATATGGGGCTATTTTGGCTGAATACAGCCTCAATAGCCCCATGAGCTCAAGGCAGTCACAGCGCCTGCTGTGCGGTCTGCCGCGCGATTAGGCGAAGCGCTGGAGGAAATAAGCCTCGGCGGTGGCGATCTTTTCGATCTCGTTTGGATCGACGGACTCGTTTGCCGAGTGGATGGTGGCCTGCGGATCCTCCACTCCGAAAAGTGCGATCTCCGCGTTCGGGTGCTTTTCCTGCAGCTCTACGGTCAGCGGGATGGAACCACCCATGCCCTGGGAGATGGTCGCAGTGCCGTATGCCTCAGCTAGGCACTCGCCGAGCAGCGCTGCGGCTGGCTTTGCAGGATCGGTCTCGAAACCGCGGTTGGCCTCCAGAATGTCGACCTTGATGTGAGCGCCCCACGGAACGTGGTTCTTCAGGTGCTCGGCAACTGCCTCGGCGGTGGCGCGCGGATCCATGGTGGCCGGGGTGCGCAGGTTCAGTTTTGCAGCGGCGGTAGCTGGAACGGCATTGACGGCTTCGGCAACCGGGGTAGAGGTAAAGCCGGTGACGGTCACGGCCGGGCGAGCCCAGATCATGTCGGCGATTTCGGTGGCGCCGGCCGGATCTTGTGAGCCCATGATTTCGGTGCCCTCAAGCATCTGCGCGTCGGTACGGAAATCTTCCGGCTTATAAGCGGTGGTCTGGCCCTCAGCCAGCGGCCAGGTGCCGGCGCAATCGACGCCGTCGATAGTGGTGCGGCCGTGCTCGTCGCTCAGGGAATCGAGTGCGCGCATCAGCGCCTTAACGGCATCCGGAGCGGCGCCGCCGAACTGGCCGGAGTGTACGCCGGATTCGAGGGTGTCTACCTGGACATAAATCTGCGCGCCGCCGCGCAGGGAGGTGGTCAGCGTGGGCTGGCCAGCCTTGGCGTTGCCGGCATCGGCGATGAGGATGGCGTCGGCAGCGAAAAGCTCCGGGCGCTCCTCGATGAGTGCGGACAGGCCCTCGCCGCCGCGTTCCTCAGAACCCTCGATGAGGAAGGTCAGGTTGAGGTCGGTGCCACCGTTTGCATCGATAGCGCGCAGGGCGGCCAGGTGCATGGCGATGTTGCCCTTGCAGTCTGCCGCGCCGCGGCCATACCAGCGAGTATCGCCGGAAGGTGCAGTGCGCTCGGTCAGGGTCAGCGGGTCAGATTCCCATGACTCGCGTGGGCCGACCGGGACTACGTCGTAGTGGGAGTAAAGCAGGACGGTCTTGGCACCCTCTTTGCCGGCGCGCTTGCCAACGAGCGCGGTAGAACCGTCCGCAGTATTCACCGCCTCGACCTTGACGCCGGCGTCAGTAAGGGTCTTTTCAACCCACTGCGCTGCCTTCTGGGCTTCTTCCTCGAGGCCCGGCTCGTTGTGTACGGAGTTGAAAGAAACGAGTTCTTTGAGCTGCGCGAAGATATTCGCGCGATCATTTGCGATGTAGTCAGAAATAGCAGTCATGTTGTCCAACATACTCGCAGGGTTGGACACGCACGCCAGGTGCCGTTTGGAGAACCTGTCCGAAAATTAGTATTGCCTGAACGTTTGAGATCGTGCCCGGGTGAACTAGAGTTCTAAGAATATTTAATTCCCATAATTAAATACACATACCTTCACATTGGTTTCTCGTTAGAAAGGTCTCGGCATGGCACACGACGCCGTCCAGGCTTCCCCCGCTTCTGCGTCCCACTCACCAGGGGCAACAGACAATGATGCAAGTTCTTTGCGCGAGCTGACGCTGCGCGGCATCCTAATCGGCGGACTCATCACGTTGGTCTTTACCGCAGCCAACGTCTATCTCGGCCTCAAGGTCGGCCTGACCTTCGCCACCTCGATTCCGGCAGCCGTTATTTCTATGGCTGTGCTGCGTCGCTTTGCCGGGCACAATGTCAAAGAAAACAACATTGTGCAGACCATCGCTTCTGCGGCCGGCACTCTTTCTGCCATCATCTTCGTCCTGCCGGGCCTGGTCATGGTGGGCTACTGGAAGGGATTTAGCTTCTGGGAGACCGCAGCTGTCTGCGCCATCGGTGGCGTGCTCGGCGTAATGTACTCGATCCCGCTGCGCCGCGCGCTGATTACCAGCTCTGACCTGCCCTACCCGGAGGGCGTTGCCGCCGCTGAGGTTCTCAAGGTAGGCGATAGTAACGGTGCGTCGGAAGCCGCTGCGGAAGAAAACGCCCAGGGCTTGCGCGTCATCTTGGTTGGCGGCGTTATCTCCGCGGTGATGGCGCTGTTGGCTGCGATGAAGGCTGCAGCCTCCTCAGTCTCGACCTACTTCAAGCTGGGTTCTGGTGCCACCACCTTGGGTACTTCGCTGTCGCTGGCTCTCATCGGTGTGGGCCACCTCGTTGGCCCGGCCGTCGGCTTTGCCATGCTCATCGGCGTCATCATTTCCTATTTCTTCCTGCTGCCGATGCACACTGCGGGCGACGTCTCTGGCCTAGACGCCACTGCGCTGGCTGATACCGTCGATTCCGTTTTCTCCGGCGAGATCCGCTTCATCGGTGTTGGTGCCATGGCCATCGCCGCGATCTGGACGCTGATCAAGATCACCGGCCCGATCATCAAGGGCATTTCTGAGTCTCTGGCTTCCTCCCGCAAGCGCAAGGAAGGCCACACCGTCGACGTCTCCGAGCGTGACATCCCGTTCCCGTACGTGCTTGGCACCATCGTCATCTTGATGGTTCCGATTGCGCTACTGCTATGGGACTTCGTACGCGGCACCGATATCCACGAGCACATGGTCGTGCTGATTACAGTCTCGGTGCTGTTTACCTTGCTGGTTGGCCTCATCGTCGCTTCCGTGTGCGGCTACATGGCCGGCCTGATTGGTGCGTCTAACTCGCCGATTTCTTCCGTTGGCATCATCGCCGTGCTGGCTGCCTCGCTGCTGATTGCCGCGGTAACTCGCGGCAGCAGCGCGGACCCGCTTTCGCTGGTGGCTTATACCCTCTTCACCGCGGCGATCGTCTTCGGTATCGCCACGATTTCGAATGACAACCTGCAGGACCTGAAGACCGGTCAGCTCGTTGGCGCGACACCGTGGAAGCAGCAGGTTGCGCTAATTATTGGCGTCCTCTTCGGCTCCGTTGTCATTCCACCGATTCTGCAGATCATGCTCGACGGCTTCGGCTTCCAAGGCATGGAAGGCGCGGGCGAGGACGCTCTCGCTGCCCCGCAAGCTGCGCTGATGTCTTCGGTGGCATCGGGCATTTTCGATAACTCCCTGGATTGGAACCTTATCTTCACCGGTGCCGTCATCGGCGCGGTTCTCATTGTTATTGATGAGGTTCTGCGTAAGACCACCAAGAAGTTCTCCCTGTCCCCGCTGGCAGTGGGCATGGGCATGTATCTTCCGGCCGCGCTGACCATCATCATCCCGATTGGCGCAATCCTGGGTTACTTCTACGATAAGTGGGCGGCAAGGCAGGCTAATCCGGACTTCTCCAAGCGCATGGGTACCTTGCTGGCAACCGGCCTCATCGTTGGTGAGTCTCTGTTCGGCGTGGTCAATGCCGCCATCATCGCGGCAGCCGGCGGCGAGTCCCCGCTGGAGATCTTCGAAGGTGGCACCTCCGCCAACGTCTTCGGCCTCATCCTGTTCATCGCAGTGCTGGGCTTTATTTACCGTTGGACCGCCAAGAAGGTGAAGAAGGCCGAGTAGAACCGCGAAAACGCGAAGAACCCAGGAGACTCCGCAAACTCCGTAACTTAATTTCTGACACGAACTCCCTCTGGAACGCTCACAGCGAACGTACCGGAGGGCGTTCGTGTCTTTCCTTGCACTCGTAGTGGTCGAGTGCCAGAATGGTCGCTAGCACTCCCACCGGGTAAGTGCCAGAAAATCTCATCTATGTGGTTGAGGCTGGTTAACACTCACCAGCCGTGCCGTCGCGGGCGTCCGTATAGATACAGACGTGAGTGTCGTCCTAAACAAATCAAGGAGCACAAACACAATGGCAAAGCTTATTGCTTTCGATGAAGAGGCACGTCGCGGCCTTGAGCGTGGTCTGAACACGCTGGCCGACGCAGTAAAGGTCACCCTCGGCCCGAAGGGCCGTAACGTCGTCCTGGAGAAGTCCTGGGGCGCTCCGACCATCACCAACGATGGCGTCTCCATCGCTCGCGAGATCGAGCTGGAAGATCCTTATGAGAAGATCGGCGCTGAGCTGGTTAAGGAAGTAGCAAAGAAGACTGACGATGTTGCCGGTGACGGCACCACCACCGCTACCGTTCTGGCACAGGCACTCGTACGCGAGGGTCTGCGCAACGTTGCAGCAGGCTCCAACCCGATGGGCATCAAGCGCGGCATCGAGACCGCTACCAAGGCAGTCGTTGACTCCCTGCTTTCTTCCGCTAAGGAGATTGAGACCCAGGAAGAGATCGCTACCACCGCTGGTATCTCCGCCGCTGACCCGGCAATTGGCGCCAAGATCGCTGAGGCTATGTACACCGTGGGTAACGGCTCCGTGAACAAGGATTCCGTTATCACCGTTGAAGAGTCCAACACCTTCGGCGTGGACCTCGAGGTAACCGAGGGCATGCGCTTCGACAAGGGCTACATCTCCGGCTACTTTGCAACCGACATGGAGCGCCAGGAGGCAGTCCTCGAGGATCCGTACATCCTGCTGGTTTCTTCCAAGATCTCTAACATCAAGGACCTCGTTCCGCTGCTGGAGAAGGTCATGCAGACCGGCAAGCCGCTGCTGATCATCGCCGAGGACGTTGAGGGTGAAGCACTGTCCACCCTCGTCGTGAACAAGATCCGTGGCACCTTCAAGTCCGTTGCTGTTAAGGCTCCGGGCTTCGGAGATCGCCGCAAGGCTACCCTGCAGGATATGGCCATCCTGACCGGCGGCCAGGTCATCTCCGAAGAGGTTGGCCTTTCCCTCGAGACCGCGGAGATTGAGTACCTCGGCCAGGCACGCAAGGTTGTTGTCACCAAGGATGACACCACCATCGTCCAGGGTGCTGGCAACCAGGAGCAGATCGACGGCCGCATCAAGCAGATCCGCGCTGAGATTGAGAACTCCGATTCTGATTACGACCGTGAGAAGCTGCAGGAGCGCCTGGCCAAGCTGGCTGGCGGCGTTGCTGTCCTGAAGGTCGGCGCTGCAACTGAGGTGGAGCTCAAGGAGCGCAAGCACCGCATTGAGGACGCAGTCCGTAACGCAAAGGCTGCCGTTGAAGAGGGCATCGTTGCCGGCGGTGGCGTAGCCCTCCTGCAGGCTGCTTCCGCTTTGGATGCGCTGAATGACCTGACCGGTGACGAAGCAACCGGCGTCAAGATCGTTCGTGAGGCACTGTCTGCACCGCTGAAGCAGATTGCTCACAACGCTGGCCTGGAGCCGGGCGTTGTTGCTGACAAGGTTGCATCCCTGCCAGCAGGCGAGGGCCTGAACGCAGCTACCGGCGAGTACGTTGACCTGATGTCCGCTGGCATCAATGACCCGGTCAAGGTCACCCGCTCCGCACTGCAGAACGCTGCTTCCATCGCAGCGCTCTTCCTGACCACTGAGGCTGTCGTTGCTGACAAGCCGCAGCCGGCTGGCGCTGGCAATGCAATGCCTGACGCTGACGCTATGGGCGGCATGGGCTTCTAATAGAGCCAAACCCCTAAAGGCGTCCATGTAGCTCCGTGCGAGCTAGATGCTGTCGATTTAAGGCGCCCTACGTGAGATAAAGAACGTCTCTCGTAGGGCGCTTTCGCGTGTCGCTACACGGAAGAGATGAAAAGTGTGCTTCCAAACCTCAACTTTCACACTAAATAACAATTTTCACAGCCAGTGGCCCATTTTTGAGACTGAATGGCGGTTGATTGGTCGCGCCTTTGTCTCTATTTGACTGCCTAGAACTCCGGGCGGAAGCGGAAACGGCTAATCTGGGGCCGTTGGTGCACCCCCGCATTGGGGCAATTTTGAAACTAATTTCCTGCTGAATTTCTAACTTTTGGACCGTGTTCATCGGCGGGGTCCTGATGTTTGTTACACACTTTTTCCAAAGAATTTGATCATTTCTGTTCAGTGTCAGAAAACCCGCTGGTAATGGGCATTCTAATTAACTTTCGAGTAAGAAATGACTTGGAGTATGCTGTGTATAAAGTGACGGTTGGGAACTGTGGGGAGCTTTCCCGAGATTTAAAAACTCGAGAGTTTCGGATTGATCTTTGAGCGCTGTGTGACAAAATAGTTACTTGTGACGCCCGCAGAGGGTGTCTGCAAATCCGCAATACCCTCGGGTGTAAATACCCGAAACCTATCCAAGGAGTTCATTATGGACCTCTCCATGATTCAGACCCACCTCGACAACTTCGTTGACACCTGGGAAGGCTGGGGCAAGATCCTGGGCAACGTTGGTTCCTTCTTCCAGAACACCATCAAAGTCTTCGACTTCCTGTCCTCCGAGCCTGAGGCATCTGACTTCTTCCCAGGCACCTCTTCCCTGATTGCTGAGAACAAGTAATTCATTTACTTCTCATCGGGGCCTTTTAGGTTCTGATCTTCAATCTTCAAATACTAGTCCTAAGGAGATAAAATGGACGGCTTCATTAACTTCGCAATCGGTTCTTCCGAGTTCGCAAACGACCTGAACATCTACGCAACCCTGATCGATCCGCTCGTTCAGATTGCTAAGGGCGCTTCCCAGCTGATCGGCATGTTCGTCTAAGAACATCCATCGCGTAAGCGATTCTAAGAGCCTCACCTTTTGGTGGGGCTCTTTTGCTATGTCTGGGTGGGGGAGGGCTTAGGGGTAAATCGGTGGAGTTGCGGTGTACTTTAACGCGCCGAATAGTTGGGTGACCGGTAAACTTTTGAGTATGGCTGACATTAAAGACGACGAACTTCCCGAGATCGACCTTGCTAAGACCGACGGCTACGTCGTCGATGATTCTGATGAGGATGACCCGGCGCTGATCATGCCGGATGGTTCCCCCATCGATACCTGGCGAGAGAACTACCCTTACGAAGAGCGCATGTCGCGTGATGAGTATGAGGCCACCAAGCGCGCGCTGCAGATTGAGCTTCTAAAGTGGCAGAACTGGACCAAAGAAACCGGCCAGCGCCACATTATCCTTTTTGAAGGTCGAGATGCAGCCGGCAAGGGTGGCACCATCAAGCGCTTCAACGAGCACCTGAACCCGCGTGGTGCGCGCACCGTCGCACTGGAAAAGCCCTCCCCGCGTGAGTCCACCTCCTGGTACTTCCAGCGCTACATTCAGCACTTCCCAGCAGGCGGCGAAATCGTATTCTTCGATCGCTCCTGGTACAACCGCTCCGGCGTCGAGCGCGTCATGGGCTTTTGCACCGAGTCCCAGCACGCGGAGTTCCTGCGCGAGGTGCCAATGCTCGAGAACATGATTCTTGGTTCCGGTATTTCCCTGACCAAGCTGTGGTTCTCCGTTACTCGTAAGGAGCAGCGCACCCGCTTCGCTATTCGTCAAATTGACCCAGTGCGTCAGTGGAAGCTTTCCCCGATGGACCTGGCGTCCCTCGACAAGTGGGACGACTACACCAGCGCGAAAGAGGAGCAGTTCCGCTACACGGATACTGAAGAATCGCCGTGGATCACCATCAAGTCCAACGACAAGAAGCGCGCCCGCATCAACGCTATGCGCTACGTGCTTTCCAAGTTCGAGTACACCAACAAGGACCATGAACTGGTCGGCGAGCCGGATCCGCTCATCGTTATGCGAGGCCGTGACCAGATTGGCGACTAGCGTTAGTTTCGCCGTGGGGATCTAAGCGGCTGAGAACGTCGAAAGGCTGGATGCACGATGCATCCAGCCTTTTGCTTTGCGCCCTATCGCCCTAAGTGCCAAATCATGGGCCTACGATGGCTAAATCTTCCCACGATTTGGCATCTAGGCAGGCAAGCCGGCGAAAAATGCCGCTGCAGCCAATTCCGCAGAGGATAATCGGCGGCAGGCCGGGCCTAGTCCCACGGCTCAATTGGATTGCCCTGCCATACGGAGTTGGCGGGCACGCGGTCGCCGCGCATGACGAGCGAGCCGGGGCCGACGGTGCCGGCGTCGCCAAGCAGCGATGCTGGCAGTGCGACCGAGTGGGCAGCAAGGGTCGCGCCGTCTTCGATGGTGACGGTATCCAAGCTCATAACGCGGTCCTGGAAGAGGTGGGTCTGCACCACGGTGCCGGGGCCCACGGAAGCGCCCTTGCCCACGTAACAGAGATCCGTCTCCGGGAACCAGTAGGAATCGATCCAGGCGCCCGCGCCGATCTTTACGCCCAGCGCGCGCAGGCCGAGATTGATCTCCCCAGTGCCCAGCGTGTGCTGGAAGAACCACGGCGCCGCGACGGCCTCAACGAAGGTGTCCTGCAGCTCGTTGAGCCACACGAACGCGGACCACAGTGGGTGGTCGGCCGCGCGGTGCTTGCCCACGCAGATCCACTTCACGGCCACGGTGATGGCCATGCTGACCGCGCCAATTGCCATAAGCAGCAGTCCAGAGACAGCCCAGGCAAGGCCCACACCGTAGTTATCCACGAGCACGTAAATGGTGGCTAACGTTGCTGCCAGCAGCATCGCCGAGGTCATCGGCGCGAGCAGGCGCATGGTCTCAACGAGACCGCGGGCCGCCTTCACTCCGAAGCCAGGGTTATAGGTCAGGGACTCGCCCTGCACGCCCTCAACGCTGGCCTCCACGCGGCGCATGCGCTCCGGCGGCGAACCCCACCAGTTCGAGCCCGCCTTGGACTTCTTCGGCGTCGAGGAGAGCACCGCAACCAGCGAGTTCTTACCTAGCTTGCGGCCCGGGCCCGTGATGCCGGAGTTGCCCACGAAGGAGCGCTTGCCCACCTTGGTCTCACCCGTGAGCATCCAGCCGCCGCCCAGCTCGTAGCCGCCGATCATCGTGTCGTCGGCTAGGAAGGCGCCGTCCTTGATGTCCGTCAGCTTCGGAATCATCACTGCTGTGGAAATCTCCACGTCTTTGCCGATCTTCGCGCCCAGCGAGCGCAGCCACGTCGGGGTTAGCTGCGAGGCGTAGAGCGGGAAGAGCGTCGTGCGGGCTTCGTCCATGAGACGCTCAACGGACCACAGGCGCCAGCCAGCCGCAGAGCGCACCGGAGCTACTCCAGGTTTGAGGCCGATGGAGAGAATCCGCACTCCCAGCCAGGTCTGCGCCATGAAGCAGGCGAATGCCGCCAGTGCGCCTAGCGGCGCGAAGAAGATCGAGCCGATGAAGTCGTTGCCCGCGGTCATGCTGAGGCCCGCGACCACGACGGCCGCGCCCACAGCGAGAGCTACCACCGGCTGGATGGCCAGCAGGATCGACGTTGCGCCGTAGAACGCAACCCACCACGGGCGGCGCTTCGGCGGCTCGGCGGGGAAGCGGTGCTTGGAGCGGCCTACCTTCTTGGCAGGCGAACCGGACCAGCGCTGACCGTCCTTGATCTTCTTTCGAGCCGTGACCGTGGAGCCGGCCTCCACGTGGGCGTACTTGCCCACATTGGTGCCCGGCAGCAGGGTAGATCGCGCACCAACGCGCGCGCCTTCGCCAACGTTGATGGCGCCAACGTGCAGTACGTCGCCGTCGAGCCAGTAGCCAGAAAGATCCACTTCCGGCTCGATAGCCGCGTGGTCACCCAACTTGAGCAGGCCCGTCACCGGGGGAAGAGAGTGCAGGTCAACGCCGCGGCCAATCTTCACGCCGAGTAGGCGCGCGTAGTTGTTCACCCACGTCGCGCCCGCAATCGAGCGCGAGCCCGAGGCATCAGCCCAGCGCTCCGCGGCCCAAATACGCAGGTGCGTCGAGCCTCCGCGCGGGTAGTCGCCCGGCTTGATTCCCGCAGTGATGAGGCGCGCTCCGATGCCGCCTATCGGGATGCGGCCAATCGGTGTCGCAAAGAGCACCACCATGACGGCAACCAGCCACCACGGGGTAGTCAGCGCCCAATCCACACCGAGCGCGTTCGCTACATTCGAGCCAAGCAACAGCCAGGTCAGCCACGAAGTCGCAGCCAAGGTCATCACTGGAATCTGGATGAGCGTCTGCACCACGCGCGTGCCCATGCCCACCTTGCGCACCGTGCGTTTGGGCGCAGCCGAAGGCCGCTCCTCGACGCCGCCGATGTGCTCGGCCAGCGAGCCCAGGCGCGGGTGGTCGTAGAGGTCACGCACCGCCACGGTGGGGTAGCGCTCACGGATGCGGCCTACCAACGTCGCCGCGGCCAGCGAGGTGCCGCCCAGCGAGAAGAAGTCCGCGTTCTCATCCGAGACGGAAACGCCCAGCGTTTCCACCCACAGCTGCGCCAGCCACTGCTCGGTCTGGGTAAGGCCCGCGGCCTCCACACCCACGCCTGGAAGTGGCCACGGCAGGGCCTTCTTATCCACCTTGCCCGAGGTGCGAACCGGCAGCTCTTCCATCACGCAGATGCGAGGGACGAGTGCAGCCGGCATGGTCTCGGCCAGACGCTCGTGCGCGGCTTTTTCGTCAAAGCCCTTCGCCTCATCCTCCAAGGAAACGTAGCCCACCAGCACGGACTCGCCGCCCGGCGTCTTCTGCACTGCCACCGCGGAGTTATAGACGTTCGGCAGGGCCGCCACGTTGGCTTCGACCTCGCCGAGCTCGATGCGCCGGCCGCCAATCTTGACCTGGTCATCGATACGACCCACGAAATACAGGCCGTCTTCCTCCAGACGGACGTGGTCGCCCGTGCGGTACGCGCGCTCCCACGCCATCGAGTCCAGCGGTGCGTACTTTTCCGCATCCTTTGCCGGATCCAGGTAGCGCGCCAAGCCGACGCCGCCGATAACCAGCTCGCCGACCTCGCCTACGCTCACCGGGAAGCCTTGCTTATCCACGACCACCAAGCCCCAGCCGTTCAAAGGCAAGCCGATGGAAACTGGCTGGCCCGGCACCATGCGCTGGGCACAAGCGACGACCGTCGCCTCCGTCGGGCCGTACGTATTCCACATCTCACGCTCGTCTGTTGCCAGGCGGTCTACCAGCTCCTGCGAGCAGGCCTCGCCGCCGACGATGAGCAGGCGGATATTGTCCAGCGCCTCTGCCGGCCACAGGCCCGCCAAGGTCGGCACCGTGGAAACAACCGTGATGTCGCGGCGGATGAGCCACGGGCCTAGGTCCATGCCGGAGCGCACCAAAGAGCGTGGCGCCGGCACCAGGCAGGCACCGTGGCCCCAGGCCAGCCACATCTCCTCACAAGAAGCGTCGAATGCCACTGACAGCCCGGCTAGCACACGGTCGTCGGGGCCCAGCGGGCCATGTGGGTGATCGACCAAAAACAGTGCGGCCTCGGCATCCACGAAAGCGGCCGCGGAGCGGTGGGTGACGGCCACGCCCTTCGGCTTGCCCGTGGAACCGGAGGTAAAGATGATCCACGCGGTATCATCCGGCGTCGGTGCACCCTGGTGGGCGTCCTTTCCTACGCGCTCAGCTGAACGCAGCGATCGGAAGCCCTCATCCGTAAACAGGCCATCGATGTCGGCCTCGCCAAAGACCATCTCGGCGCGCTCGTCGGGATCGTCTGCGTCGACCGGCACATAGGCCGCGCCCGCAGCCAAGGTGGCCAGAATCGCGAGATAGAGCTCTCGCTTGCCGGAGGTCATGCGGATGCCGATGCGGTCGCCGCGGCAGACGCCGTTGGCCTGCAGCTCGGCGGCCCATGCCTGGACATCGGTGATGAGCTCTGAGTAGGTGAGCACCTCGCCGTCGTCAAGCGCGGCGGCGTCCGGGTTTAGCTCTGCAGTGGTTTGCACGATGTCCCACAGTGTGCGCTCGCGCGGCGCGCGATCCCGCAACAGGTATTGCTCCGGAACATGCACGAAGCCCGCGCCGGGCTGCCGGGAATCTAAAAGGTCTTCGGGCAGCGCGTGGCGCCCGGTACTAGCGTCCTCTTCCGCCATTTAAGCATCACCCTCGCTTGAAGACATGATGGCGCGGGCCAGCTTGCGCAGGTGCTTGAGCTGCTTGGAGGTGGACTCGTCGAGGGCTTCGTCCTCGGCTGCGGCGACGAGCTCCGCGAGCTCCTTGTGGGCCTTCACGCCTTTCTTGGTGGAAGCCACGATCTGACGGCGGCGATCCTTCGGGTCGCGCTCGCGCTTGGCCCAGTTGCGCTCCTCCAGGGAATCGATGAGGCGCACCATGTCGGAGGCGTCGATCGCGAGGGTCTCGGAGAGCGCGGACTGGGAAGCAACGTCACCATCGACGAGGCAGGTAAGTACCCAGTACTCGCGGATGGTGGTCTGCCGGGTGCTGAGCGCTTGCTCGACGCCGTCGCGGGTGCGGCGGCGGAGGCGCTCCAGCTGGAAGGAAGGAGACTCTAGGAGCGCGGTAGGGATGGAAATAGAATTCAATGAAGGCATGCCGATGATTCTAACGCGCCTACGGCGGAACACCTAAATTATGGGTTATGGCCCATTAGTTTTACGCCGAGGCTAGCTTCTGAACAATGAGGGTGTTAAGGGATACGCCCTCTCGCTCCGCTTCAATGGTGAGGCTCCGGTGGAGCGATTGAGGGATGCGAAGGTTGAACTTTCCGGAAAAGCTGCGTTGGCCAAAAGGTTCTGGGGCTTGCTCATTGTTGCGTTGCATATCTTCTAGAGTTTCTTCGACGATGCTGCGCAGCTCGGACTCAGCGGTAGCTGCAGTGGAGTCGAGCCATGACAAGGAGGGGAACTCTAGGACTGTGGCAACGAATTCTCCATCCTCTTCGGACCACGCGGTTTGGTAGGTGTATTTGTCTGCGAGGTTCATGGTCTGCTCCTAGAAATAGAAGTCGCACTCAAGTTGCAGCTCAGAGAAGCGAACATTATTCCGAGAAGTCCGCATCTTGATGAGGATCTTTTCTATCTTTGAAACCACACTTTAGTGGTACCGAAAATAGTACTACTACTGGTTGGGGTAAACCATGGGGCGGCCCTGGGCTTTCCACGCATCCGTGCCGCCGTCGACGTTGATGACGTCCCAGCCCTTGGTGTGCTCCAAGTACTGGCACACCTGCATGCTGCGTCCGCCTAGGTGGCAGATGACGTAGATGTCTCGGTCCGGGTCAATCTCGTCGAGGCGCTCGACGAGGTCTCCCATCGGGATGTGCGTGGCGCCCTGGGCGTGCTCGGTGTTCCACTCGTGGTCCTCGCGGACGTCGATAAGCTGGGCGTTCTCTGGTACTTCCTGGGGCGTTACGTTTCTCATGCCCCATACCCTAGTCACGCGTTGGGCCTAGTGCTGTTCCTCCACTCGCCGCGTCCAGGGAAGGGCTTCAAACTCCGCGCGGTCTCCGTTCACAAACCGCTCAAGGAGGGACAAGGCTTCGTCGATGTCCTCAAGGAGCATCTGGAAGTTTTCCTCCTCACCGTTGTTGTGGCCCCATTCGACGAGGTAACGTGCCGCTCCTGTTTCTGAGGGTTGCACGCGGTCGACCTGGCAGTAATCGCCCGGGACTATTCGGTCAAAGGCCGCTACCCACGCTCCCACTTCGGGGAAGCCGTCCTGGCGAACTGCTTCGAGAAGGTCATCGTTGAAAAGATATGCAGCTGAGCCGAAGACCGTGGCATTGACCATGAAGCGCTCTTCCTCAGGGATATCTGAGGATGACTTCTGATCTTGCCAATTCACTTTGTCTACCAATTGCGCTGGGGAGTAGGTGAATTCAACCATCAAATCCAGAGCAAGGGGCAGTGGGATGGATGGGATTTCGTGTAGGTTCCCGTCGGGGGTGACAAGGTCAAGCGAAACGTTGTCGCCCGTATAGGTTGTTTCCAAGGTATAACGCTCCTGGAAGTCCACCTGACTCCCGGATCGAACCTCAAGCCTCCATCCTGTGAAGAGGCGAAGCCCTGCCTCGAGTACGGAGGAGGATGTAGTCACCTCCCAGGTGTTCACATACAACTTATCCGCGAGTAGCTTCAACTGGCAGCTCTCAGCCCCCGGAAGCGGCTTGCCCGACGGGTTGTACAGTGCCAGGGAATCATCGACAACAAGCGAAATGCCATGATCCTGCGCCAGATGAGTAAGCCTCTCTATCGTGACCGACCTGACGTCGGCAGGGATGAGCAGCCGAGTGAGTGCTTGTGCCTCCACGTGCTCCTCGGCGAGGAGGATTTCGCTTCCGAGCTTTGCGTTAATCCTCTCAATATATTTCTGCATCCGGGGGCTGGGCTCGCCATTATGGTCAGCGCGGATGCGGTGCATCATGCATACTGATGCTTCTGTCCACTGCTCCTCGCGCTCCGGAAGCTCCATTGCGGTGACCGTGGTGTACGGTGCCGGATCCGAAGATGAAGAGTCCGGGAAGACCGTGGAAATCATCTCGCCGTTGCCGTCCAAATAGTGCTCCGCCACTGCGATGACTTCGTCTGCGATATCGAAGGTCTGCACATTGTCGGTGCCGAGGTTATCGTAAACCTTTGCGGTCCACTGTCCCTGTGCATTGCGGCCGTAGGCCAGGGAAAATGTTGGCCATTTGTGCAGGTGGACCATCACGCCTTCGGGGAGCTCCTTCACCGCGTCCAGCCGGCGCCAGGGTGTTTCGTGGCGGACTGAAGGATCCAGGATAGGTTTTGATGCGCGCTGAGAAAGCGGCTCCCATGCGAATTCTTCGATCAACGGGTTGCGATCACTGAAGGAAAGCAGAATTTCTCGTGCTTCTTCGTAAGTATCGACAGTGAGTGTGCGGAATACCGGTTCAGTGGCCTCTGGAGGGAGGCTGGACCATATCAGTTCGAACTGGCCGCTTGCGCGCACGTGCATGGACATTTCGAGGCCGTAGCTTCGTTCTTCCGAGCCATAGTTGATTACCTGAATCCACGTCTGTTCGGACACCGGCAGGCGGAGTGCGTCTTCAAAGGCGCGATCAAGCATAGGTCTGCTGA
Organism: Corynebacterium sp. HMSC06D04; assembly: GCF_001807315.1. Taxonomy (NCBI): domain Bacteria; kingdom Bacillati; phylum Actinomycetota; class Actinomycetes; order Mycobacteriales; family Corynebacteriaceae; genus Corynebacterium; species Corynebacterium sp. HMSC06D04. Next base: position 55,273 of record NZ_KV788523.1, on the reverse strand, counting down.
CCTGTCGCCACATAGTTCCCATGCAGTTCCTGATGGAGGAAAGGCCATTGCTGCTCGTGGGGATTCCAGTCGCATTAAAGAGGATGTCTGTGGTTCCAATGAAGACCACCAAGCCGTGGTAATACGCCAACAAAGCTAGCTTTTCTTGGAGCTCTAAATTGCTGGAATCCATCGTGACCGTGACGGCCGAATGCGCGGGCACATCCTGACCGAAGAGCTTGGAGAGTGCCGCCGATGCCTCTTCCATTTCTGGATCCGGCTTACGAAAGGAATCCAGCCCTTCCGTCTGAATTAACTCCAGAAAATAGTCATGGTCGGCAATCAATGCTTTCGTAAAGCGCACGATGTTGAGCTGCACGTCCATTAAGCGGGGTCCTTCCGGGGTGAGTTGGGCAAGGGCACGAACAAGCTTATGCGTCTTGAGTCACAGTTTTCTTGGGATCCTCTGGACGGTCTCTGTCAGGGCGCTCTTGTCGACGGTGGGCGGGCGCGGGCTTTAGCGGTGCGCTGAGAGGTACTCCAAGATTGCCTTGACGCGGCGGTTGTCTTCGCTGGGATCTAAACGCAGCTTGGTGAAGATATTGGAGACGTGCTTGGCCACCGCGGCGGAAGAAAGGACGAGCTCGGCGGCGATGTCCTTGTTGGACTTGCCGCGGGACATGAGTTCGAGCACCTCGCGCTCGCGCGGGGTGAGCTCACCCAAGCCGCTGCGCCCGGAGCTCATTAAAGCCTGAGCTACGGTGGGGTCGATGACGGTGCCGCCCTGGGCCACCACGTCCAGGCTGGAGAGGAAGTCCCGCACTTCGGAGACGCGGTCTTTCAGAAGGTAGCCGGTGCCGGCATCGGGGGAGTCGAAGAGCTCCACCGCGTATGCGGGGGCCACATATTGGGAGAGCACCATGACGGGCAGGCCCGGGTATGCGTTTCTTAAGTTCACGGCGGCTTTCAAGCCGTCGTCGCCCATGCCCGGCGGCATGCGCACGTCCGTGATGACGATGTCCGGAAGCTCATCGCGCAGCTTGTCCACCACCGCCTCAAGCGCCGGGGCGGAGTCCGCCTGGCCCACAATCGAATGCCCGCGGCGCTCCAACAGGCCGGCGAGGCCCTCGCGCAGAATGGCGGAGTCATCCGCCACGACGATTCTCAAACTCATTGGTGAACTCCTGACTGTCCGCGATCGAGAAGAAGGGGAATCGAGCACGCCAGCCTCGTCGGCCCGCCCGGGGGAGAGCTCAGCGTCATCTCTCCGCCGAAAGCGGCGAGGCGCTCGGCCATTCCCGCCAGGCCGTGCCCGGGGACGACCTGTGCGCCGCCGTGGCCCTCATCCACCACGGTGATGCGCAGCGAATCGTCCGAGGTCACCAGCACCGAGACTGGCGCGCCCGGCGCATGCTTGGCCGCATTCGTCAAAGCTTCCGTGCCGAAGAAATAGCCGCAGGCCAGCACGGAGGCGGAGAGCTCAGGCAGAGGATGCGGGGCGAAGACGCTGACGTGGGGGCCGTGGGAGGAGGCGGCGTCGGCAAGCGCGGCGACCAGGCCGTGATCCTGCAGCACCTGTGGGTGAATACCGTGCACCGTGGCGCGCAGAGAATTCAGGCCGCGGTCCACGTCCTGCTTAGCAGCGGTGAGGAGCTCGGTGAGGTCAGCGGGGGCGTCGAGAAGAGCCTCGCCCAACTTCATGCTCGCGGCCACGAGGTATTGCTGCGCGCCGTCGTGCAGGTCGCGCTCGATGCGGGCGCGCTCGACCTCGTAAGCGTCCGCGATGGCGCGGCGCGAGGCCGTGAGCTGCGCAATCTGCTGCGCCTGCTGCTGCTCGTGCGTGGTGGGTTGGGGCTTTTTACGGAACACGGTTCACAGCATAACGGGCGCCCCGAACTGCAGGGGTAGTGCTGGCACTACCTTAAAGAGCAACGCTAGGGCTGTTCTTTCCGCGGGCCCGGCACGGTGGAATGAGAGACATGGCAAAGACACTTTCCCTGACAGACATCACCAAGGATTTCGGCGGCGGCCCGGTGCTCGCTGGAATCTCCCTCGACATTGAACCGGGCGAGCTCGTGGCCGTCATGGGGCCGTCCGGCTCCGGCAAATCCACGCTGCTGCACTGCATGTCCGGCGTGCTGACGCCTACGCACGGCAGCGTGCGCTACGGCGACGAGGAGCTCTCCGCGCTTGGCGACGGCCCCCGCTCCCGCACCCGCCTGCGCAACTTCGGCTTCGTCTTCCAAGACGGCCAGCTGCTGCCGGAGCTGAGCAACGTGGACAACGTGGCGCTGCCCGCCATGCTCAACGGAGTATCGCGTGGGGCTGCCCGCAAGCGCGCGATGGAGCTTCTTGGTCAGCTTGGCCTTGGCGGTTTGGCGGATCGTCGCCCGGCGCAGGTCTCCGGTGGCCAGGCGCAGCGCGTGACCATCGCGCGTGCACTGGTGGCAAATCCGGGCATCGTCTTCGCCGACGAGCCCACCGGTGCGCTGGACCAGTCCACCGGCCACGAGGTGATGCAGATGCTCACGACCATCGTGCGCCAGTCGGGTGCCAGCCTGGTCATGGTCACGCATGACCCGAAGGTGGCCGATTGGATGCAGCGCCGCGTGGAGATTCGCGATGGCATCATTCACGACGACCGCCGCCTTGGGGTGATTCGATGAACACCGCGACCCTAGTTATGGACCTGCAGCGCGAATCTATTCGCGCGCGCTCAGGCACGGGAATCGTCTCGATGCTGGCGATTGTGAGCTTGACCATTGGCTCCGCCATCGCCTTCCTCGTTGCGGGTGGTACCTGGATGTTCTGGCAGCGCGCCCAGCACGTCGAGGATGCCGCCCCGGCACTCAAGGAGGCCTTCGGCAACGATATTACGGCCTGTTTTTATATCTGGTTCGCCCTAGCCCTTTTTGCCTGCGCGTTCATTCTTCCGGCGCTGTTTAACCTCACAGCCCAAGCAGCCGTCCTCGGTGCGTCCGGCAGGGAGCAGCGCCTGGCCACCCTGCGCCTGTTGGGGCTGAGCTCCCGGCAGGTGGAGCGCATGGCCATTGTGGAGACCGGCCTCCAGGCGGTGATCGGCATCGTGCTCGGTGGGCTGATCAGCCTGCTCGTCGCGCCGGTCTTCACCCAGCTGGATTTCCAGATGCGCCCCATCGCTCTGTCCGAGCTTCTCCTCCCGTGGTGGGGCTACCTCGCCGTGGCGGGTGTGCTTTTCCTGCTGGCCATCGGCGCCGCATTCGTCGGCATGCAGCGCGTGCGTGTGAGCCCGCTGGGCGTGGCCAAGCGTCAGATGCCCGCGGCTTACCGCTGGTGGCGCGCCATCGTCTTCCTCATCATCGTGGCGGCCGGTGGGGTTTTCCTCTTCGGCAAGGCGGGCCCGCCGACCGCCATGGTCATCGTGGTCATGTTCGGCATGCTGATGAGCATCAACCTCATCGCTCCCTTCATCCTGCAGCTCGGCGCGCACATCTTGTCCCTCTTCCCAGGCACCGCGCACTTCGTGGCCTGCCAGCGCGTGGCGGGCAATGCGCGCCCCGCCTGGCGGCGGAGTGCTGCCATCGGCTTCTTCGGTTACTTGGCGGGATTCCTCGTTGCCGCGCCCCTGGGCGCAGACGCTTTGGCCCTATCTCTGAAGGAAGACCCGGGGACGAACGTGGTGTTCAAGGACATCTCCACCGGTGTCTTGTTAACCCTCATCTTCGGCTTCACGCTGACCACCATGTCCATCATCCTGGGCCAGGTCTCCGGCATCTTCGAAGACAAGGAGCTCATCCGCTCCCTGGATCTCATGGGCGTGCCGCGCGGCTTCCAGTTCCGCTCCGGTGCCTGGACCGTCATGGGCCCGGTCGTGGGCTTGAGCTTCTTCGGCTTCCTCTTCGGCGGTGGCATCGCCTCGCTGATGTTCTTCTCCGGCCTCGATTCAAGCGACGTCGACGTGAGCGCTCGCCTGCTTATGGCCTTCGGCTTCCTGGCGGTGGGCTGGGTGGTCACGCTTCTTGCCATTGTCCTTGTTGAACCGTTGCGCGGCTACGTGCTGCGCACAGGAGGTCGAAAAGAATGAAAACTGTACTGAAAATTTTGGCGGACTCTTAGTCGTTGCCTTTATCGCGGTGCTCGCCGCCGTGTACTTCCTCGGCCCCTCCTATGGCGGGGCGCTCCTGGGCAAGCCCTATATTCTTTTCAACACCAGCGAAAAACGTATCAACACCGCGATGGTGGATACCGCAGCGTATACCGGAATCTATGGCGAGAGCGAAGAATTTCAGCGCGCCCGCGAGGCCTTCAAAGAGGACCCGACCAACGCGGAGCTCCTCGTTGCCGCCATCGATGCCGCCGGCGGCAAGCACTCCAAGGTCTTTAACACCGAGAAGGAAAAGGCCATCGACAACGCCGAGCCCTCGGTTTCCTTCGAGGACGGCATCCTGCGCGCCACCGTCCCGTCTATCGGCCGCCACGATGATGGCCAGGCCTATGCCGATACCTTGGCTCAAGGCCTGACTGCCCACCCGGAGGCCTGTACCGCCGTGGTGGATCTGCGTGGCAACGACGGCGGCGATATGGGCCCGATGTACGCGGGCTTAAGCCCCCTGCTGCCGGATGGCACCGCGCTCTCCTTCGTCAGCCGCATGGGCACATCTGACGTGGTCATCGACGGCAATTCCGTCACCGGCGGCGGCACGCCCACCACCACGTCGGGCGGCAAACTTGAGGTTCCCGTCGCCGTGATTACCGACGACGAAACCGCCTCCTCCGCCGAAGCCGCCCTCCTGGCCTTCCGCGGGCTGGACAACGTGCGCACCTTCGGCGAGCCGACCGCCGGCTACGCCTCCGCGAACGTGGTTCTGGATTACCCGGACGGCCGCTCGCTCATGCTCACCACGGCCAAGGACAAGGCGCGCACCGGCGAGGAATTCGCCGAGGACCCCATCGCCCCCGATGCCCCGGAATCCGAGCTCGATTCTTGGCTCGCTTCCCGCTGTGGCTCCTAAGCACGGTGCGGCTTCCTAGCCGCAACGCTCGCCTTCCCACCGCCAGTAGTGGTGCCACTTCCACGGCGGAGGAACGAACTCGCCCCGCCGTTTGATGACCGCGAGGACCTGGTGCACAGCGACGTCAAGGTGGTGCTCAATCGTGGCGGCGGTGAAGTGGAGGGGCAGGTAGCCGCGCTGGATGGCGTCGTTAAGCTTCTGGCGGTCGATTTCGAAGCGCTGCCGGTTCTCGCCTTTGTGATACGCATAGCCGTCCACCTCGATGGCAACCTTGTGTTCCTCTAGCACCAAGTCCCAGCGGTAGGGCCCAACCCGCACGTTGTTGCGGACTTTGACGTGGGGTTCAAGGCCCCGGGTGAGGTCGCGCTCCGGCTTGCTATCCGCCCCGACGATGGCCTTCTCCAACACCTCACGCGTGTGCTTGGGCAGGCGGCGAAAGTCCAGCTGCTCGGTCTCGATGCGCGAGCGCCCGTGTGGCCCAGCGAAGAAGGCCTCGATGAAGGCCACGCCATCCTCCTGCGCCATGGCCTCAATGCATTACAGCGGGCTGCACACGTTTACCCCGTTCATACTGCCCAGCGCCTTGGGCCGTGCCCGCCGGCTGCGGAAATACGTGCTTGATGCCATCGTTCCTGCACGCAGGAAGTGAAGCGGAAAAGTCAGTTCTTGGCCAAGATACTGCTGAGCGGCGGAATAGCCGTCTAAAGCTGAGTCCGGCCAGCGCCGCGAGACGACTTCAGCGAGCTCGCGCGGCGTTGGCACCGCAGATAAATACAGACCGCGGCAAATCTTGATTGCCTGCCCCTTAGCAGCGCGGCGAGTCCCCGCGCGTCCCTCGAAAATTTCCATGTGCCCCCGACGAGTACGTTTCTAACAAATAAGCCCCCAGAAACCGCTGTTTTCGGCCCCCTATTTGATCGAATCGTACGTCACGAACGAGGAGTTGTCGCGGTGACAAAGAAAAAGGACGTTTCGATCAACTAAGGCCTCTCAAACCCTCGGATTTTGAGCCCTATTTGATCGAAACGTCCCTAGAAACGTGAATTACTTGAAGCGAGCGATAGCCTCTTCGAGGATCTTCTCCGCCTCAGCCTTGTCGCCCCAGCCAGAGCCGGTAACTTCCTTGTTCGGCTCCAAGTCCTTGTAGTGGACGAAGAAGTGCTCGATCTCGTCCTTGATGGAATCCTCAACATCGTTGATGTCCTGGTAGCGCTCCCAGCGAGGATCATCGATGACGCAAAGCAGCTTGTCGTCGCCGCCGGCCTCGTCGGTCATCTTGAAGACGCCGAGGACGCGAGCCTCAACAACAACGCCCGGGAAAACTGGCTCCGGCAGGATAACGAGAGCGTCGAGCGGATCACCGTCCTCACCCAGGGTGTGGTCGATGAAACCGTAATCAGCCGGGTATGCCATCGGGGTGAACAGGTAGCGGTCGAGGTGAACCTTGCCGGTCTCGTGGTCAACCTCGTACTTGTTGCGGGAGCCCTTTGGGATCTCGATGGTTACTTCAACGCTCACTGCGTATTCCTCCATACAAATTGTGGGTACTGGGGGATTGCGGCCGAGAATATTCGGCATCATCAATCGCTGCCAATAGTCTACCGTGCCGCATTATCGCGCTAGGGTGAAAGGCGATGAAAGCGAAGCATATGTGGTGGACGGGCACGGCCGTGGTGATGGCCGCTGCCATTGCAGGCACGGCTGCACTCGGGGTAAACATCCAGAGCGCCTACAACAATTTGGACCACGGGACCCCGTATTCTCAGCCCACGCCGGCGACACCTTTGCAGGTTGCCCAGCCCGGTGAGGTGGATTTAGAAGCGCTGAAGGCCCGCCTTGATTCCCAGGCTAAGGACCCCGCGTTGGCGACGTTCGGCGCGCAGGTCATCGACACCACCAGCGATGAGGTGGTGTGGGAGCGCGACGCCCAGCGCCCGCTGACGCCGGCATCTTCCACCAAGGTGTTAACCCTTGCCGCAGCCACGTTGGCACTCGGCGAGGACGAACGGATCACCACGCAGGTCCTGCAGGGCGAGGAGGAAGGCACGGTTGTGCTGCGCGCGGCTGGCGACGTCTGGATGACCTCCGCACAGCTCGATGACCTTGCCGCCCAGGTGGGAAACGCTAAGCGCGTGGTGCTGGATACTTCCGCATGGGCAGGCCCGCAACAGGCGCCGGGTTGGGACCCCGAGAATGTCGACGAGGGCTTCGTGGCGCCTATGCAGCCCGCGATGCTTTACGGCGGCCGCCTCGGCGCCACGACTGGCGACGTCCCACGTAGCCACACCCCGGCCACGGATCTTGCGCATGCACTGGCAAAACGCTTAGGCACCGACAAAGTCGAGGAAGGCGATGCCCCGCAGGCCGGCGTCGTGCTCGGTGAGGTGCACTCCGCGCCGCTGGCCGAACGCGCGCAGGAAGCCGCGAAGCATTCCGACAACGTCATGACCGAGGCCATTGCCCGCGAGCTGGCCACGGCCCGTGGAAAGGAAGCTAGCTTCCAAGGCGCTACCGAGGCCACCCGCGAGGTGCTCGAAGAAAACGACATCGACTTAAACGGCGTGAATATTAAGGACAACTCCGGGCTGTCCACCGAGAACCGCATCCCGGCGGCAGTGCTGACGCGCATCGTGGACATCGCCGCGACGAACGACGCCCTGCGCCCCCTGCTGGGTTATCTTCCGCTGGCCGGCGGCGAGGGAACCTTGTACGAGCGCTACGGCGATTCGCCTGCCCGCGGCTATGTTCGCGCCAAGACTGGCACGCTGACCGGCGTCTCTGCGCTGGCTGGTACCGCACAGGGCCAGTCCGGCCGCGTCTATGCCTTCGCCTTTTTGGTCAACGACGGTGACATCTTGGCCGCCCGCAAGGCCCAAGACGCGCTGGCCAGCGTGCTACATGAGTTCTAAATACGCGGCAAAGCCCTTCTGGCCGCGAGTTTCGCCAAACTTTCTGGCCTGCCGCCGCGCGGTGGTGGAGTGGGCGCAGGAGGCAAAGCCACAAGAGAGCATAGCCGTGGGGCTCTCTGGCGGCGCCGATTCTTTGGCACTGACCGCGGCCTTGGTGGCCGAGGGCTTCGAGGTACAAGCCCTGTGCGTCGATCATGGCCTGCAGCCGGGTTCTGCCGAGCAAGCCGGGAAGGCCGCCGGCCAAGCAGAAAGCTTGGGCGCGCGGGCAGAAGTACTGAAGGTGGAGGTTGCAGATCGAGGCTCCCTGGAGGCCGCCGCGAGACTAGCGCGCTACCAGGCTTTCGCCGGTGCGACGCGGCTGCCCGTGGCCGTGGCGCATACCGCTGACGACCAAGCCGAGACCCTGCTGCTTGGCGCGCTGCGCGGCAAGGTCGCCGGCATGCTGCCTGCCGCCGAGATTGAGGGCGTGCGCGTGGTGCGCCCCCTGCTGCAGGTCCGCCGCGCGCAGACGCTTGCCGCCTGCGAAGAGCTGGGTCTTGCGGTTTGGCATGACCCGCAAAACCGCGATACCTCCTTCCGCCGCGTGGCGCTGCGCCGCGAGATCATCCCGCAGCTTTCCCAGCTGATCGGGGGAGACGCCGTGCCCGCACTCGCCCAGGCGGCGGGGGATGCCGCGCTTGACGACGCCGCGTTAAGTAACGCGGCGTTGAGTAAGGCGGCGTTAAGCAACGCGGCACCGGGAAGCGAAGGCCTCGACGCTGCGGAGTTGGCAGCTCTTAGCGAACCGGTGCGACGGCGTATCCTGGCTGCGTGGCTGCATGAGCAGGGGGCGGAAGTAACCCGTGAGGTGCTGCGCGGCGTCGGCAAGCTGTGCACCAACTGGCACGGACAGGGAGGCGTGGCCGTGGCGCCGAGCCTGAAAGAGCAAAAAATCATGGGGCAGAGGTTGGAAGTAAGAAGGGTTGGTGGCAAACTGGCACTATTGCCCGGTCACTAAAGGAGCGCAAGCGTGCACGACAAAAAAGATTTCAACGTCCCAGCAAATGCTTACGGCAAAGACGTCGAAGCCGTCCTCATTGGCGAGGAAGAGCTGCAAGCACGAATCCAGGAAATGGCGGATAACGTAGCCGCTAAATATAAGGACGCAGAGGAAGAACTCATCCTCGTTTGCGTGCTCAAGGGAGCCGTTTTCTTCATGACGGACTTCGCGCGCAAGCTGTCTATTCCTTCCCAGATGGAGTTCATGGCGGTTTCTTCCTACGGCAACGCCACCTCCTCTTCCGGCGTGGTCCGCATCTTGAAGGACCTTGACCGCGACATCGAAGGCCGCGACGTTCTAATCGTTGAGGACATCATCGACTCTGGCCTCACCCTGTCCTGGCTGATCCGTAACCTCAAGGGCCGCAACCCGCGCTCCCTCGAGGTGGTCACCTTGCTGCGTAAGCCGGAGTTCATTCGTGCCGAGATCGATCTGTTCGATGTTGGATTCGATATTCCGAACGAGTTCGTCATCGGCTACGGTCTCGACTACGCGGAGCGTTACCGCGACCTGCCTTACGTCGGCACCTTGCATCCAGACGTCTACACCAACAAATAGGGATTACTAGGTACAAATAGGTACTAATGAAAAACAAGAAACTCCTTCGCTACGGCGGAATCGCAGCGCTTGTACTCGTAGCGCTTTATGCATTCACCTTCTTTACCAACGATGCACGCAACTACGTCCAGGTGGAGACATCCGTAGCGGTCAAGCAGCTGACGGACAAAAACGTCGCTGAGGCGCAAATCGACGACCGCGAACAGCAGCTGCGCCTCAAGCTCAAAAAGCCAGTGACGGTGGAAGAGCGCGAGGGCGTCGAAGAAATCATCGCCAAGTACCCGGCCCGCGCCGGCGAACAGATCTTTAACTCTGTTAAGGACTCCGGCGCGGAGAAGTACCAGACCAAGGTCACCCAGGAATCTTTCCTGGGCTCGATGGTCAGCTTCCTGTTGCCGATGATCATCCTGTTCGCGTTCCTGTTCTGGTTCATGTCCCGCATGCAGCAAAACGGCGGCGGGATGTTCGGTATCGGCGGCTCCAAGGCCAAGGAGCTGACCAAGGACATGCCCACCAACACGTTCGAGGACGTGGCTGGTGCCGATGAAGCAGTGGACGAGCTGCAGGAAATCAAGGATTTCTTGGACGATCCCGAGCGCTACCATGCCCTCGGCGCGAAGATTCCGCGCGGTGTTTTGCTCTACGGCCCTCCCGGCACAGGTAAGACGCTGCTGGCCCGCGCCGTTGCGGGCGAGGCGGGAGTTCCTTTCTTCTCCATCTCCGGCTCGGACTTCGTGGAGATGTTCGTCGGCGTGGGCGCTTCCCGCGTGCGCGACCTGTTTAAGCAGGCGAAGGAAAACAGCCCGTGCATCATCTTCGTCGACGAGATTGACGCCGTGGGCCGCCAGCGTGGCTCCGGCACTGGCGGCGGACATGACGAGCGCGAGCAGACCCTGAACCAGCTGCTGGTGGAGATGGACGGCTTCGGCGACCGCGAGGGCGTCATCCTCATCGCGGCCACCAACCGCCCAGACATCCTGGATCCGGCGCTGCTGCGCCCGGGCCGCTTTGACCGCCAGATCCCGGTCACGAACCCGGACCTGGCCGGCCGCGAGCAAATCCTGCGCGTGCATGCGAAGGATAAGCCGCTGGCCAAGGAAGTCGACGTCACCCAGCTGGCCAAGCGTACCGCCGGTATGTCGGGTGCGGACCTGGCTAACGTCCTGAACGAGGCAGCACTTTTGACCGCCCGCATCGGCGGCAATGTGATTACTTATGACGCCCTCGAGGAGGCCACCGACCGCGTCGTCGGCGGCCCGCGCCGCCAGGGCAAGATCATCTCCGAGCACGAGAAGAAGGTCACCGCGTACCACGAGGGCGGCCACACCCTGGCTGCCTGGGCGCTGAAGGACATTGAGCGCGTATATAAGGTCACCATTTTGGCCCGTGGCCGCACGGGTGGCCACGCGATGACCTCCCAGGAAGACGACAAGGGCATGTACACCCGCGACGAGCTCTTCTCCCGCTTGGTCTTTGCCATGGGCGGCCGTGCTGCCGAGGAGCTCGTGTTCGGCGCGCCGACAACCGGCGCCTCCTCTGATATTGAAAACGCCACCAAGATCGCTCGTTCCATGCTGACCGAGTACGGCTTCTCCCCGGACCTTGGCACCGTGAAATACGGCAAGGAGCAGGGCGACCCATTCGGCTACGGCATGGGCGGCGGTTCCATCGAGTACTCCGAAGACGTGGCTACCCGCATCGACGAGCAGATGCGCTACTTGTTGGATCGCGCGCATCAGCAGGCCTACGACATCTTGGCGGAGCACCGCGACTACCTGGATAAGCTCGCGGAGATGCTGCTGGACAAGGAGACCCTCCGTCGCCCCGACCTGGAGGGCATCTTTGAGGGCATCGAGCCACGCGCGGCTTTCGACGTCTTCCCGAACGAGGACGATCGCTTCCCGCGCCAGGCTGGCCGCGAGCCAGTCAAGACTCCGGCCGAGTTGGCCAAGGAACGCGGCGAGGAGCTGCCACCGCGCATGACTTTGGTTGAGGCTTCCCGTGCGGCACGCGAGCGTCGCCTAGCAGGCCAGGACCCACAGCCCACCGGCGAGATTGGCTTCAACTTTGGCCAGCACGCGGGCGACAAGATCGATAGCGAGAAAAACACTGTCTTCGCACCAGAAGAAAAACAAGCCGAAAAGCCGGCACAGCCTGCTCCGGCTCCCGAAACTCCCGCTGGCCAGGCCCCGAGCGACCGCCCGACCACCGAAATTCCCCGCGTCGGCAGCCGCCACGCCAAGCCGCAGCCTGACCGCGACCAGTGGTCCAGCTTCGGCGAGAACCAGCGTGCCAATAACCCGTACAACGCGCCTCGCTCTGGCAACCAGGGCCAGGCCAGTCCCTACAAGGATTCAGATGAGCAATAACATCCCCGCCAGGGGCGAATTTGATCAGGCCCGCGCGGAGGCAGCGATCCGCGAGTTGCTCATCGCAGTAGGGGAGGACCCCGACCGCGAGGGCCTGCAGGAGACGCCAGCCCGAGTCGCGCGCGCTTACAAGGAAGTCTTCGCCGGCCTGCACGCGGACCCAACCGAGGTCCTGCACAAGACCTTCGCCGAGGAGCACCAAGAACTGGTCTTGGTGCGCGATATCCCGATTTACTCCACCTGCGAGCACCACCTGGTGCCTTTCTACGGCGTGGCGCACATCGGCTACATCCCGGGCCCAGACGGCCAGGTCACCGGCCTGTCCAAGCTAGCCCGCCTGGCCGATATGTACGCCAAGCGTCCGCAAGTCCAGGAGCGTCTGACCTCCCAGATTGCCGATGCCCTGGTGGAGGTCCTCCACGCGCATTCTGTCATCGTGGTCATCGAATGCGAGCACCTGTGCATGGCCATGCGCGGCATCCGCAAGCCTGGCGCTACCACCACGACCTCGGCCGTCCGCGGCGGTTTCAAGTCCAATGCCGCTTCCCGCGCTGAGGTAATGAGCCTTATTAGGAGCTAGAAATGACTGTCAGTGACTTGACCGTCCCGGGCCGCACGCTGGTCATGGGAATCGTGAACGTCACCGAGGATTCTTTTTCTGACGGCGGGCGGTGGCTCAACATCGACGCCGCGATTGAGCACGCCCGCGAATTGGTCGCGGCGGGTGCAGACATCATCGATGTTGGCGGCGAATCCACCCGCCCCGGCGCAGTCCGCGTGGACGCGAAGGACGAGGAAAACCGCGTGGTTCCGGTCATCCGCGCGCTGCACGAGGAGGGCATCAAAACCTCCGTGGATACGATGCGTGCGTCGGTGGCGGCGGCGTCGGCAAGCGCGGGCGTGGACCTCATCAACGATGTCTCCGGCGGGCTTGCGGACCCTGACATGCTGGCCGTGATGGTCGATAGCGCGCTGCCCGTGTGTCTGATGCACTGGCGTACCGTACAGTTCGGCTCCGCCGCCGGCAGTGCGGACCATGGCGGCGATGTCGTGCGCGACGTGCACGAACGCCTAGCGCAGCTGAGCGACGCCGCCCTTGCAGCAGGCGTGCGCGCTGACAACATCGTCCTGGATCCGGGCCTGGGCTTTGCCAAGACTCCGCAGGATAACTGGGCGTTATTGAAGGCACTGCCGAGCTTCCTTGAGGGCGAGTTTCCGATTCTCGTGGGCGCTTCCCGCAAGCGCTTCCTCGCCGCCATCCGTGAGGACCGCGGCGCGGAAGCCTCGCCCGTGCTCGCCGATCCCGCCACCGCCGCTGTCACCGCAATCTCCGCGCAAATGGGCGCGTGGGGCGTGCGCGTGCACGAGGTCGGCGTCTCCCGCGATGCCGTCGACGTCGCCGCCGCGTGGAACGCTGGCTTGGCCTATTCTGGCGGCGTAAACGCCACCCGCAGCTACACCAACGGCGCTGCGTCCGGCGCCATGTCCGGGGCTGTGTCTAAGGAAGGAAACCGCTAATGGCAGACCGCATCGAACTGACCGGCCTGGAGTGCTTTGGCTACCACGGTGTCTTCGAGGAGGAAAAGCGCGAGGGTCAGCCCTTCCTGGTGGACATCACCTGCTGGACTGAGTTCCCAACCACCGATGACCTTGCGAACACCGTAAGCTACGCCGAGCTTGCCGACGTCGCGGCGGACATCGTCGAGGGCCCGTCGCGCGATCTCATCGAGACCGTGGCCAACGAGGTGGCCGATACCGTGATGCAGCGTTATGACCTGCTGCATGCGGTCGAGGTGACCATTCATAAGCCGAAGGCGCCGATTCCGCGCACCTTCGCCGACGTCGCCGTCGTGGCGCGTCGCTCGCGAAAGAGCATGCGAGGAGGCAAGTGACGATGCGCGCGGTACTTTCGATTGGCTCCAACATGGATGACCGCCGCGCATTGCTGCAGACGGTCTTCGACGAGTTCGCCGCGGAAACCGTGGTGGCCTCGCCCATTTATTCCACCCCGCCGTGGGGTGTTACGGACCAGGATGAGTTCCTTAACGCGGTGCTCATCGTGGACGTAGAGGAGAGCCCATTGGAGTTGCTGCGCCGCGGCCAGGCCCTTGAGCAGGCCGCCGAGCGCGTTCGCGTGCGCCATTGGGGTCCGCGCACCCTGGATGTGGACATCGTGCAGGTAGAAGGCGTGACCTCCAGCGACCCGGAACTGACGCTTCCGCATCCTTATGCCCACGAGCGCGCCTTCGTGCTGGTGCCGTGGCTGGCTGCGGACCCAGATGCGCGGCTTGGCGATACCCCGGTTGCAGACCTCATCGCTGCGCTCGACCCGGCCGAGGTAGAGCAGGTGAAGCTGGTATGAAGCGGACGTCGATAGGCTGGCTTGTCGGAGTAGGGCTATTCGTTGCCGCTGCGGCTGCGATTTTGACCTCCCGCTTTTATGGCTCCATGCTTGCCATCCCGGCGACTGTCTCCATTTCCCTGTGGGCCGTGACGGCCGTGTGTGTCTTTTTGACGTGGAAGGTGCGCCAAGCCAAGAGCAAAGAACACGGTATTGGTCTAGATAACTCGCAGCTCAATCCCATGACCATCGCGCAGTTTCTGCTCGTGGGCAAAGCCTCGGCGTGGACCGGCGCCATCGTCGGCGGCGGCTACTTGGGCATGTTGGTCTATGTGCTTCCTCATGCGAATGAGCTGGTGGCCGCCGCTAGTGACCTTACGGGCGTGTTGACTTCCGCCCTCGGCGGCATCGCCATGGCAGTGGCTGGCGTGGTCTTGGAACGCCACTGTGAGGTTCCGCCCGACGCGCTGGGTCAGACTTAGTGGGCTAATTAAAGGATCGGACTGTAAATTGGTTTCCATGACTGCTCCGACCCCTGAACCACAGCAATCCGCCCCCAAGAAAGCAGACGCCGGCTCGATTGGCCTTATTGCACTGGTGATTTTGGCCGTCATCGCCAGCTTGGTCATGCTCATTTCGGGCTCTGCTAGTGCTTTGAAGCTGGCGCTCATCGCCGCATTGTGGGCGGCTGTCCTGGGCTTTTTCATGGTGGTGCGCTACCGCCGTGAGGCCGCGGAATCGGCCGCGCTGCTGGAATCTGAGCGCGCCCGCAAGGTCGAGCCAACCCAGGGTGATTCCGACATTATGGAGGAAATTCGCCGGGAGCTGGCTTCCATCCGCGCCCAGATTGAGGAGCTGTCTGGCCGCGAGTTCACCTATGAGCCAGCCGCGCTGCACGCAGAGGCACGCCGCATCATGGAGCTTGAGGAAAAGACCCGCGAGCCAGAGGTCAACTTCACCCAGGCTTCCAAGGGTGCGCCAACTGCCGACGCCGTCGCCGGCCGCCTCGGCTCCCAGCCCAGCGCCCGCACCCCGCAGCACAACCCGCTGGATGACATCATCTCCCAAAAGGTCCAGCAGCGCGGCCAGCAGACTCAGCAGTCCCAGCAGGCGCAGGCCCAGCAGTCCCAGCAGGCGCAGCGCCAGGCCCAGGAGCGCGCCCGCCAGTCCTTTGGACGCCCGACCTTCCCAGCACAGGGGCAGGCACAGCAGGCACAACAGCCGCAGGACCAGCAGGCGACTGCCCAGCAGCAGCCGCAGGCGAAGCCGGCCTCCGCAAAGCCGAGCCAGCACTTCCCAGGCGGCCAGCCGCAGAAGTCCCCGCAGTCGACTTTCGACACCGCTTCCTTCCAGACCGTGCGCTGGGATGGCCAGCAGTCCTCCCACTCCAAGCCGGCAGAGACCAAGTCCGCGCAGGCTAGCGGCCACCACGCTGCCAACGCCGCGCAGTCTGCTGGCGCACAGCAGGGCCAACAGGCGCAGCCGCAGCCGCAGCCGGCAAGGGCGGCGCAGCACGCTAGCCATAAGCACCGCGCGCCGGAGCAGGAAGGCTCCCGCGGCCGTCGCCGTAGCGACGAGCCACGCGAGGGTTCTGTCTCAGTGGCCGAGCTCATGGCCGCAATGAAAAAGAAGAAGTAAATGCGCGCACCGCGGATGCGCGTCGCGCTCTTCGGAAACTCACAAGCCGGCCAGCTTCTCGCTGAGGAGATGCGCATGGTCGGCCACACCGTGGAGCCGCTCACAGAACTAACCGAGCTACAGGACTATCAAGCACTCATCATCGCGCTTGGCGATGCCCGCTTGGAGCAGGCCGTCGACATGCTCGAAACCTACGTGCACGACGGCCTCATCGTGTTTCACACTTGCCTTTCCCGCGGAGTGCAGGTGCTCGATCCCTTAGAGACCCGCGGCTGCGTCGTCGCCGCCATCGCGCCGTGCCATGCGCGCCGCTGGGCCACCACGACCATCGATGAGCTTGGCCAAACCATCGCCGAGCTGGTGTTGGGGGAGTTCCAAGCCAGCGGGGCGTCGCTAAGCGATAGCGAAAGGCCCGCGTTTGCCGCCCGCGTGTACTATGCCCAGATGATGACCGAGCTGGCCGTGCGCGCGAACGAGGACGTCTTCAGCGAGACTCTGGTCAAAAGCGCCGAGGCCCTCGAAGCGGCCGAAAGCGCCGAAATCATCGCGGCGTATCGGGGCATCACCGAACCCGGAATGCGCCGCGCCTTCGTCGAAGCGGCCCGGCGATTCGGCGAGGTCTTTCGCCGCGAAGAACTAGAAATGTGGGCGCTACAGGAGGAGAACCGATGAACATCGTCGAGGACATCGAACGCATTCGCATGGTGGGCAGCGCCTACCGCAAGACCGGCCGCCGCGTAGTCCTGGTTCCCCTTGGTCGCGGCGTGCACGCGGGGCACCTGGCGCTGGTGCAGGCCGCCCGCCGGATTCGCGGCGCGGTGGTCGTCGTGGCGCTCACCGACCTGCAGGATGCACAGCTGCTTGGCGAAGTCGACGTCGTCTGGCATGCGCCCCAAGCCCCCGAACGCACGCGGATCGTGCCGCAGTGGCATGGCATGGAGGACATTAGCGCTGAGCTAACGCGCATCATTGGTCTGATTGGTGCGCTTGCGCCAAGCGACGTCGTCATGGGCGAGAAGGATTACGAGCTGCTCGTCGCGACCCAGCAGGCGTGCACCGACCTGCACCTGGGCGTGCGCGTCCAGGGCGTGCCGGCGGTACGCATGGCTGATGGCGTGGTGATGAGCCTGCGCAATGCGGACGTGGCGCCGGAGGCTCGCGAGCAAGCTAGTGCGTTGTCGGCGGCGCTGACCGCGGGTGCCTATGCGGCTGAATCTGGTGCTGAGAAGGTACTTGAGGTAACGCGCGAGGTGCTGGCTGCTGCAGGTGTGGAACCGGAGTACTTGGAACTGCGCAGCCGTGACTTGGGCGAGCCGCCGGCTGAGGGCGACGCGCGCCTCTTTGTCGCGGCCACACTCGGCGGGGTGCGGCTGATCGATAGCGTCGGCCTGCCATTGGGTATCGGTTTCCGCAATTTGGAGAACCAAGATAGCTAGTCTGGAACCCATGAAGATTGGATTTCTGGGCGCAGGCGCCATTGGCGGTTACTTTGGCGGCACTCTTTCGCAGGCAGGCCACGAGGTGGGCTACGTAGCCCGCGGCAAGACCCTGGAAGCCCTGCGCTCGGGGCTCACGCTTATCGACGCCTCTGATAACGAAACCTTCATCCCCTCCCCACCGGCGGCGGAAACGTTTGCCGAGCTAATTGAGCAATTGGGCGGACTCGACGTGGCCATTATCGCCACGAAAGCGCTGCCGGGGAATGACACTTTCGGCCCAGATCCGGAATCGCTCACGGGTATTCCCGTGGTGACCACCCATAATTCGGTGGAGATTCCGTACTTGGCTGCAGCGCATTTCGGTGAGGAAAATGTGCTGGCTGGTGTTGCTCGCGTCTTCGCGACCCGCCTGGGGTCGGCGAAGATTAAGCGCAACCCCGGTCCGTTGAGCTTGGCATTCGGCCCGATGGCGGGCTCGATTCCGGTGGGGCAGCAGTTGGCCGCTGCCTTGAACGAAGCCGGCGCGCGGGGCAAATATCATGCGGAACCATTGGTCGATGTGTGGGCCAAGGCCATGTTCGTAACCACCACGGGCACTTTGGGCGCATTGGTTGACCGGCCGATTGGTTACCTCATCGACGAAATCCCGGGGCAGTTGGAAGCCTTCATGCGCGAGGTCGAGACCGTCGCTCGAGCGTTGGAGGTCGCGCTGCCGAATAACGTGGTGGAGCAGACGATGGGTTTCGCCCGCGAACAGTATCCGCAGGCCACGACATCAATGCAGCGTGATATCAAGGACCGTTTGCCCAACGAGCTCGATGCCCAGGTCGGCGCCATTCGCCGGATGGGCCAGCGCGCTGGAGTTGCGACCCCGCTCTTTGACTTTGCTCAGGACGTGTTGGAGGCCCAGCTCCGCAACTAGCGCGACCACCCTCACTGAGCAAGCACTCAGGCCTGGAACTGCACCCCTGGAAACCCCAGACCTCCTGTTCGCGGTGCGCTGTCATTTTTCGCGCCCGGACCGCGACCTTGAGGTCTTGGTATCCAGGCCTGGGTAAATGGAAAGTGGTGGAGTAGCGGCGAGGTAGTGCGCGCCACAAATGCAAATGGTGAGGTCACCCCGTAACCACTGCGGCCTGTGTTGGCCAGTGTGATTATTGTTGGGTGACCTCACCATTTGTTCCTCACCATTTAGTTAGGCAGCAGCCAAATGGTGATGTGGTGGCCAAATGACTAGGCAGCGGCCAAAGGCGAGCGGCGAAAAGGAGAGCGAGCTAGTTAACGCCAATCTTGCCGTCTTTCCATACCACGACCACGGCCGGGCGCGGGGTGGACTTGCCACCGTCAGGCCAGTGGGAGGTCGCGGCGTCGAAGGTGGCGTCGTCAGCCTCGCCCGGGTGCTGGACGTTGACCATGACGCGGTCGTCGTCAACGATTGGGCCACAGGTCTCTGCGCCGGCCGGAACCGTGAGGAAGCACTTCAGCTCACCGCGGGTATCGCCGCTGGTGGTGACCGCATAGAGGCCGTCGTTGCTGTCCAGTGCGTTGCCGTCAGTGGTAATCCACAGGTTGCCGTGGTTGTCGAAGGCCAGGTTGTCCGGGCAGGAAATCGGGGAGACCTTGGACTTATCGAAACCGCCGAAGTAGGTGTTGGCTTCATTCGGGTCGCCGCAGACCAGGAAGAGGTTCCAGGTGAAGGACTCGCCGACGTGGTCATCGTCAATTTCCATGACCATGCCGTTCTTGTTCTCCTTGACTGGAGCCCATTCCTTGGCATCTTCCTTGTTCTTCTTGGCGTTCTCGCCGGTAGCGCCGCGGTAGGAGTTATTGGTCAGCGCCACGTAGACCTTGTGGGAATCCGGGTGGACCTGGATGTCCTCAGGGCGGTCCATCTTGGTAGCCCCCACCTTGTCAGCAGCTTCACGGGTAAAGATCGCAACCTCTTCCGCGCTGAAGCCATCAACGTGAGATTCAAACTTGTTGTTCTCCGTGTCAGAGGTCAGCAGCTTGACCCACTTGCCCTTGCCGTCGAAGGCGCCGTCCTCAGGCAGAACGCCCGAGCCGTCGATTTCGTCCTCAGGGGAGTTGCCCTCCATCACGGCGACGTACAGGGTGCCGTGGTCCAGGATGGAGAGGTTGTGCTCGATGTTGCCCTCTTCGTACTTCTTGGTGGAGATGAACTTGTAGATGTATTCGAAGCGGGAGTCATCGCCGGAGTAGCAGACTACGGTGCCGTCATCAGCGATGTGGATGTTGCCTGCCTCGTGCTTGAAGCGGCCCAGCGCGGTGTGCTTGACCGGAGTAGAGGTTGGGTCCAGCGGGTTAATCTCAACGATCCAGCCGAAGCGGTTTGGCTCGTTTGGCTCCTTGGAGCAGTCGAAGCGGTCGTCGAAGCGCTCCCACTTGCGGGCGGTTTCCTTGTCCTCAATACCGAAGCGCTCCAGCGACTTCTTTGCCTTCTCGTCCTTGATATCGCCAGCAGCGAAGTACTGGTCAAAGTTCTCCTCGCCAGAAAGCATGGTGTTCCATGGGGTCACGCCGCCGGAGCAGTTGTTCAGCGTGCCGCTTACGGTCTCACCCTTTGGATCGGCCTTGGTCTTGACCAGGTCGCTGCCCTTAGCAGGGCCAACCAGCTGGAACGGGGTAGTTGCGGTAATGCGGCGGTTCAGCGGGCCGAACTCGCGCTTGAGCTCGCCGGTATCGCCAACCTTGGAGACCTCCAGGATGGTGTGGCCGTGGCCAGCCCAGCCGATCTTGACCTGCTCTTCGGTGGGGTTCTCCGGGTCATAATCCGGGAACATCATCGGCTCAGTGGTGTACTCGTGGGAGCACATGTAGACCAGACGCTCCGGGTTGTCCGGGTGCTCGATGAGGCCCGCGAAGTCATTGTTGAAGCCGAACTGCTTTTTCGCAGCTTCCGCAGTTTGCTTATCGACGTCGAATTCCGGTGCCCCCTCAATCACCGGGTCACCCCAGGCGATGAGCACTGACTGCTCGTAGCCCTTCGGTACAACGACCTCGTCCTTGGTGTTTGGCTGGACCGCATCGAACTGCATGCCCTCTGCAGAGGTGAGCTCGACCTTGGCATCGGTAGTCTTGCCGGCGCCTGCGTTGCCCTCGGAGTCACCCGGGCCCGCGCCGTCGCCAGAGCAGGCGGCCAGGGCTGCCGAACCGCCTACTGCAACCACGCTGAGGCCGCCCGCGCGCAGTGCGGTACGGCGAGAAAGCGGGGTGGTGAAACGGTCACCGAAGTAGGAGTTGTTGGAAGGGTTATCGCATTCGCCCAAGCAGGCGTTGCCGCACTTGTAGGTGCAGGTCAGCGAGGAACGCGAGGAAGTAAAGAGGTTAAGGCCTTTGAGTGCCATTATGTGATGCTCCTGATTTCATGTTTTAGGTCATGAGGTTTGCCGGAGCTTATATAAGCGCATCTGCATTTACAGCCTGTGTAATCGAAATGTCATTTGAATGAACACTCGTTAAACGGGTACGAGATCGCACTGTCTTAAGGGGATCGACTACCCTAGACAATCGTGAGCGAGCAGAAGAATACCCCCGAAGTAAACGACGTCCCTGAGCAGCTGCGCATCCGCCGCGAAAAGCGCGAGCGCCTGCTGGCTGAAGGCACCGAGGCATACCCGGTCACCGTTGACCGCACCATCGCCATGAAGGACCTTCGCCACAAGTTCCAGGTCCTGGCAGAAGATCAAGAGCCGGGCCAGGAAGCCGACGTAACCTACCTGCACGCAGGCGACGAGACCGAGGTCGAGCACGCCATCGCCGGCCGCCTTATCTTCATGCGCAACACCGGCAAACTTTGCTTTGCCACCCTGCAGGACGGTGACGGCACCCAGGTACAGGCCATGCTTTCTTTGGCCGAGGTCGGCGAAGAGCAGCTGGCTGCCTGGAAGTCCGACGTTGACTTGGGGGACTTCGTCTCCGTGCGCGGCCGCGTCATCGCTTCGCGCCGCGGCGAGCTTTCCATCATGGCCACCAAGTGGACCATGGCGGCGAAGTCCCTGCGCCCGCTGCCCGTTTCCTTCGCGGACATGAATGAAGAGACCCGCGTGCGCCAGCGCTACAACGATCTCATCGTGCGCGAGGAGGCTCGCAAGAACGCGATGACCCGCGTGAAGGTCATGCGCGCGCTGCGTAACTACATGGAGGATCAGGGCTTCGTCGAGATCGAGACCCCGATGCTGCAGACCTTGCACGGTGGCGCGGCAGCTCGCCCGTTCGTGACCCACTCCAACGCTCTCGACATCGACCTTTACCTGCGCATTGCGCCGGAGTTGTACTTGAAGCGCGCCGTCGTTGGCGGCATCGACCGCGTCTTCGAGATCAATCGCAACTTCCGTAACGAGGGCGTCGACCGCTCCCACTCTCCGGAATTCGCCATGCTCGAGACCTACGCGGCCTGGGGCGATTACAACGATTGTGCTCGCACCACTCGCGAGTCCATCCAGGCTGTGGCCGAGGCCGTCTTCGGCTCCCACAAGGTCACCCTGGCTGATGGCACCGAGTATGACTTCGGCGGCGAGGAATGGCCGGAAATCGAGATGTACCCATCCCTGAACGAGGCGCTTGCCCGCAAGTTCCCGGGCCAGCCGGAGGTCACCATCGACTCCACCGTGGAAGAGCTCAAGGAGATTGCCAAGGTCATCGGCCTGGACGTTCCAAAGAACGGCGGTTGGGGCCACGGCAAGCTGGTCGAGGAGATTTGGGAAGTCCTGTGCGAGGACCAGCTCGAGGGCCCAATCTTTGTCAAGAACTTCCCGGTTGAGACCTCCCCGCTGACTCGTCAGCACCGCTCCATCCCGGGCGTTACCGAGAAGTGGGATCTCTACGTCCGCGGCTTCGAGTTGGCCACCGGCTATTCCGAGCTGGTGGACCCGGTTATCCAGCGCGAGCGTTTCGAGGATCAGGCCCGCCTGGCCGCCGGCGGCGACGATGAAGCCATGGTTCTCGACGAGGACTTCCTGGCCGCCATGGAGCAGGGTATGCCTCCAACAGCCGGTACCGGCATGGGCATGGACCGCCTGCTCATGGCACTTACCGGCCTGGGCATCCGCGAGACGGTTCTCTTCCCAATCGTGAAACCGGAAAAGTAGACGGCTTTAGCAGGCTGGAATCTCGGCTGCGGATTCCAGCTCGCCCCGATAGAAAATCACAAAATTCGAGTGTTTTCCGTCGGGGTAGAATCCGGTGAGGTCGTCTGCATAAGCCACGACCTCTAAGCTGCAGCGATCGCCTTCCTTGCGCGCACTACCCCGCCCAGGGGAGGCTTTTTGAAATCGCTGCGCGCGTCGGAGGAGGCAAATTCCAGCACGCTTATCTGCTGGCGCGGGCTGGAGCAGCTTATCGACGCCTCCATCGGCGCCTCCGCTGCCACCTCCTGCGGGTTGCATTTCAGGCCTTCCCAGCCGGTGCCGCCTTCCTTCTCGCCCACAATTTGGGGATATTCTGCTGCGATTTCCTTTTGCGTTCCGCTCCAGTCTTCTTTGGCTAGGTAATTCCATGCACCGGCCACGCCGATGCCGCAGAGACCGAGTACCATCGCGGCTAGAAGCCATTTGCGCGCTGTACTCTTGCGCCGCGGGGTAGCGGTGGGCGTGGTCAGCTCCTCGATGAACTCCTGTGCGCTGGTATAGCGGCGCGCCCGATTTTCCGCGAGAGCCTTGTGCAGCACCGTGTTGATGTGCTCAGCAAAGTCTTGGTTGCGCGGGCCTAAGTCCTGCGCGGTGATTTCCGGAATCAGGCGCGAATGCGCCCATTGCTGCTGGTTGTAGTGCTCGCGCAGATTCTCCAGTGTGAGCATTTCTAGCGCGATGAGTGCGAGGGCATAGCGATCGCTCGCCGCGGTGGCGGAGGGCGCCTTTGCGCTAAGCGACGTCGGATAGAGCTCCGGTGCCAAATAGGCATCCGTGCCCACGCGCATGCCCTCGGAGGTGATGCGATTATCCTCTTCGTAGAGCACAATACCGAAGTCTGTCAGGACCGTCGCCGAGGGGCGCGGATCATCGGGGACCAGGATATTTGCGGGTTTCACATCGCGGTGGACAACCGGCGTGGGAAGGCTGGCCAGGTAGTCCAATGCCTGTGCGATAGGTTCGAGATAGATAGCAACCTCGGCCAAGTCGAAGTGGAGCCCTGCGGCCTTGCGGACCTTCAGGACGTCGTAAAGCGTGCCGCCCTCTACGTAGCGCATGACAAAATAGGGCAAACCTTCCGTCGTGCCGCCGGTGTAAACCGGAACGATGGCGGAGTGGCTGAGGTGGCTCATGCGCCGCATCTCCGCGCGGAAACGCTCGCGTGCATCGGGGCTGGGGTGGCCTTGATGACCTTGATGGCTACGTCGCGTTCCAAGTCCTTTTGGCGCGCGTAGTACACGCGCCCCATGCCGCCCTCAGCGATGAGGCGGATGTCGGTGTAGCGCTCGTCGATTCCTCGGCCAGTTCCTTGGTAGAAGGAATCACCACGCGCGGCACGGCGCTGGGATCCTTGAGAAGCGGGCGCGCGAGAGCTTCGAGCACGCGGCGCTGCTCGTAATTGGGCTCGAAAGTATTCCGGGTAAATTCTGCGTTTGGCAGGCTATCTACCTCGGGTTCTGTGACAGGGGTGCCCTGCACGAGCTCTAATTCATAGCGCATCATCTTGGTGGAAAAACGCAAAAGCGAGGAGCCAAGTGGAATGATGGCGGTGGTTTGGGGAACAACGCGGATAGGAGAATAAGCGCGGTTGCTGGTCGAAGACATCGTGACGGTCAGGAAATTGCCGATGTTTTTGACCAATCACACTCCGTCCGATTCGAAGAAGTGGAGAAAATGGCGGTGTACGGCTAAATCATCTTTCCAACTACATTGCCGCACTCGGGAGAACTCCCCAGATCGCCTTTGAAGTGTCTTTTCTCACAAACGCCTGGTCTTGCTGCAAGATGCGCGCGGGACTGCCCTAATCTCTGTCTTCGTGTCCCAAAATTCTTCTGCTCCCGATTCCTTGTCCCGCGACGTAGTTATTAACCTCACGATTCTGGTCTTGGGCGCCATGATTATGATCTTGAACGAGACCTCGTTGTCGGTGGCATTGCCTGCCGTCATGGCAGACTTTTCCATCCCGGCGACGGCGGCGCAGTGGCTGACCACGGGTTTCATGCTGACCATGGGTGTGGTCATTCCCACCACGGGGTACCTGCTGGAGCGCTTTAGCACCAGGCAGATCTTCTTTGCTTCGACCGGACTCTTCCTCGCCGGCACCGTGATTGCGGCGCTGGCGCCGGCTTTCTTGGTCTTGCTTGCTGGGCGCGTGGTCCAGGCGGCGGGCACGGCGCTAATGATTCCGACGTTGATGACGGTGGCTATGACCCTGGTTCCGCCGCAGCGCCGTGGATCGGTGATGGGCATCATCTCGATTGTCATTTCGGTGGCTCCCGCCCTGGGCCCCACGGTGGGCGGCGCGATTGTTAATGCTTTGAGCTGGCACTTCATCTTCTGGGCGATGGCTCCGCTGATGGCGTTGCTGGTGGTAGCGGGCATGGCCAAGCTTGTCGACGTCGGGGAAAGCCGCGATACCCCGCTGGACCCATTGTCGGTGGTGCTTTCGGTATTCGCCTTCGGCGGGCTGGTCTACGGGCTTTCATCCATCGAGAAGATGCTGGAAGGCGGAGGCCTGGTGGAAATTATCGCCACCGTGGTGGGCGTGGTTGCTTTGGTTGTCTTTGCTAAGCGACAGCTAGCGTTGGGCAAGGAAAACCGCGCGCTGATGGACTTGCGCCCCTTCCGCGTGCGCAATTACACGATTGCCGTGGTCATCATGCTCGTTTCCTTTGGGCTGATGCTGGGCTCGGTGACGGTTTTGCCGATTTACCTGCAAACCTCCCTCGGCGTTTCCGCCTTGGTTACTGGCCTGGTGGTGATGCCGGGCGGCCTGCTGCAGGGCCTTGTCTCGCCATTTGTGGGGCGCATCTATGACTCTCATGGCCCGCGCCCGTTGATGATTCCTGGCGCCATCCTGCTGGTGTTGGGGCTTGGCGCGATGGCAACGCTGGGGGAGGGCTCTCCGGTGTGGCTTGTGGTGGTCATGCACGTGACCTTTGCGGTGGGTATTGGCCTTATGATGACTCCGCTAATGACTACGGCTTTGTCCTCGCTGCCGAATGAGCTCTACTCGCATGGCTCGGCAATCATGAACACTCTGCAGCAGCTTGCCGGTGCGATGGGCACGGCCTTCCTAGTGGTCTTCTTGACCCGCGGCACTGTTGCTGGAATGGAGGCGGGCATGGACGAAGCCGCCGCCACCGCACAGGGCACGCACTGGGCATTCTTGTTCGCGGCCGTCGCATCGCTTGTGGCACTCGTGCTCGCGCCGATGCTGCGTCCGGTTCCGCAGGATTAGCCTCTAGCTAGCAGGGGGAGAGGAACTCCGCACGGTTGGAGAGGATACGCGGGTTGCCACCCAGGCGGGAAGCTGCGGAACACAGAGCATCGGTATCGAAGCCATAATCGATGGCCACCGGGTAGACCTTGCCCTCTGCTACCTCGCCGCGCACAGATGGGCAGATACCTGGGTTGTAGTATTCCGCGCCGGGGTAGGCAGCGACTGAGCGCTCAAGCTGTGGAAGGGCCTCTTCTGGGCTGCCGGCCACGACGGAATCGACGATGAGCACGCCGTGGCCGTCGCAAGCCACGGTGGCGGGATTAAATCCAGCGGGCAGGCCCGGGTTGGACTTAGTCGGGGCAGGAGCCGTGTATTCCTGCGTGACCGTCTGCTCCACGGTCTCGGTTATGGTTGCAGCTTCTTCAGATTTCTCGCTCTCAGTGCGTCGGCTGCTTTTAGAATTCTCATCCTCTTTCGCGGTGCTCTCAGTTGTAGGGGCTTCGGCAAGTGGGGCTAGCTGGGACTGCGCATTTTCTTTGGCACCGCCTAGCATTCGCATGGCCAGAACACTGCCACCTACCAGTGCAATAAGTGCTAGGACTGCGACGGCAACCGCGATGTAGATGGTCTTGTTTTCCTGCGATTTATCCATGGTCGCTGCTCCTTTAGGCGCACAATTGCATCTTTAGGCGCGCGTTCTCCGCGTCTGCGCCCCAGATAATGAAGGCGGACTGGGTGCCAGGCACTGCCATGTAATAGGTCGGCTCCTCGGCGTTCGGGGCTTCGAAGCTCTGGACGGTGCACTGACCATTGGAAAGCTCGGTGGGATCAGAAGGCAGGATGGCGTCGCGGGCTTCCACGGATTCGTAGGAGGCGACAGAATAGCTTAGGTCCTCGCCCTCACAGGTGATCTTCGCCAGCTGGCCTTCCTCCGGCTCGCGGTGGTGGCACTTGGTATCGCCATAGCCGGAGGTGCCGCTGCGCGAGCCCAGCAGGCCAGGGTAGGCCTCTGCGAGGTTGCTTTCATCATCGTTCCAGCCCGGGTACTGCTTGAAGAAGAAGATGCCGGCGGCGGCGAGAACGACCACTGCCAGTGCGGCGCACAGCGCGATGAGGCCGGTCTTCTTGCCAGAGCCGGACTTCTTTTCTGCAACCGGTGTAGCAAATTCCGCGCCGTGTGGTTGGCCCTGCATCTGCCCCTGCGGCTGGCCTTGTGGGTAGCCTTGCTGGAACCCCTGCTGGTACTGGCCTTGCTGCATCATCGGCTGCTGTTGAGGCATGTACTGCGGTGGCATCTGCTGCTGCGGGGCCTGCTGCGCTGGCTGAGGCTGCGTCTGCGGGTGGGTTTGCTCGCGGGTTGCCGCAGCTTGCGGGCTGGCGAACTGGGAAGCAAAACCTGCGCCTGCGGCACCAGCTGCTCCCGCTGCAGCGACGCCCGCTGCAGCGGTACCCGTGGAAGTAGAGGCGTGACGCAGGGCGTCGATAACCGAGCCAGCCGAGTTGAACTGGGAATCTGGTTTGAACTCCGGATGCGCAGATTTAATGAGCTCCGCAAAGCGCTGCGTGACCTGCTCAGCGGTGACGTTGCCCACGCCCGGGCCTGCCGCACACAGCACCGCATTGCTGCGCGAACCCGTAACCATGATGCGGCGCGGATGCAGCGCATGCATGGCAAAGCCCGCCTGGTTGTTCTGCAACAGGTAATCCACTGCCTCGGCCAAAGGAGTAAAAACTGAAAGCGCCTCGGTCTTGGTGAGATGCTGCGCGCCTAGGCCAGAGCCGGTGAAGGTAGAAAGCGGCTCGCCGGAAAGTGCGGCGCGCACCAGAAAGTCCTGGCCCTTTTCTGTGGTTCCGGTGCCGACGAGCGGGGCGATGGAGCGATGGTGGACGTCGGAAAGCGCGGAGGCTTGCTTAACCGCACCGCGGTGGTTGGGCTCAAAAAGCTCGACCGTCATTGGCTTATTAGAGGAGTCCACGACACCGAAAAGCGTGGAGACCGGGGATTCGTCCATTACGGAAAGCTGACGAAGTTGATGCTGAGTAGAGAAGAACTCAGGGAGCTTTTTCACAGGGATTCATCCTTTAAAGGCAAGCGGTATAGGGTGCGTTTCTTAATTAAGAGTAACGGCCAAACGGACATCGCTAAGCGAAAAGGGGCATACAAGTGGCATAAACTTCCTGTTCGCTACCGGCG
The DNA here is from genome assembly GCF_001807315.1 of Corynebacterium sp. HMSC06D04. NCBI lineage: Bacteria > Bacillati > Actinomycetota > Actinomycetes > Mycobacteriales > Corynebacteriaceae > Corynebacterium > Corynebacterium sp. HMSC06D04. The sequence goes on along the minus strand of NZ_KV788523.1, from coordinate 27,446 downwards.
TACAGTGGTGTGAGCAGGGGAAATGGGTATATAGATGGGTGGGTTTAAAAAACGGCGAATTGCATGTCCAGTCAGCGCGTTAGAGTGGATGACACATTATTAGCGAAAGCATAGAGGTATAAGGCAATGTTCGAGAGGTTTACTGACCGTGCTCGCCGCGTCATCGTTTTGGCGCAGGAGGAAGCACGCATGCTCAACCACAACTACATCGGCACCGAGCACATCCTGCTCGGCCTCATCCACGAGGGTGAAGGCGTTGCCGCAAAGGCCCTCGAGTCCATGGGCATCTCGCTCGAGGACGTGCGCCGCGAGGTTGAGGAAATCATTGGCCACGGCTCCCAGCCGCACACCGGCCACATTCCGTTTACTCCACGCGCTAAGAAGGTCTTGGAGCTTTCCCTGCGCGAGGGCCTGCAGATGGGCCACAAGTACATCGGCACCGAGTTCCTCCTGCTCGGCCTCATCCGTGAGGGTGAAGGCGTTGCTGCGCAGGTGCTGATCAAGCTCGGTGCTGACCTTCCACGCGTGCGTCAGCAGGTTATCCAGCTGCTTTCTGGTTACGAGGGTGGCAATGGTGAAAATGACGGCCAGTCCCAGGGCGGTCCCGTCGGCGCTGGCGCCGGCGTTGGTTCTGGCGGCCGCACCGCGCCGTCGGGTTCCGGCGAGCGTTCCAACTCCCTGGTGCTGGACCAGTTCGGCCGTAACCTCACCCAGGCAGCCAAGGACGGCAAGCTTGACCCAGTTGTCGGCCGCGAGTCCGAGGTTGAGCGCATCATGCAGGTGCTTTCCCGCCGTACCAAGAACAACCCGGTCCTCATCGGTGAGCCGGGCGTTGGTAAGACCGCCGTCGTTGAGGGCCTGGCTCTCGACATCGTCAACGGCAAGGTCCCAGAGACCCTGAAGGATAAGCAGCTTTACTCGCTGGACTTGGGTTCCCTCGTTGCAGGTTCCCGTTACCGCGGTGACTTTGAGGAACGCCTGAAGAAGGTCCTGAAGGAGATTAACCAGCGCGGTGACATCATCCTGTTCATCGATGAGATCCACACCCTCGTTGGTGCAGGTGCCGCAGAGGGTGCTATCGATGCTGCTTCGCTGCTGAAGCCAAAGCTAGCCCGTGGCGAGCTGCAGACCATTGGTGCAACCACGCTCGATGAGTACCGCAAACACATCGAGAAGGATGCCGCACTGGAGCGTCGCTTCCAGCCGGTCAAGGTGGACGAGCCATCCTTGGATGACACCATCCTGATTCTCAAGGGCCTGCGCGATAAGTACGAGGCACACCACCGCGTCTCCTACACCGATGAAGCACTGAAGGCTGCGGCATCGTTGTCTGACCGCTACATTAATGACCGCTTCCTGCCGGACAAGGCAGTTGACCTCCTCGACGAGGCCGGCGCCCGCATGCGCATCAAGCGCATGACCGCGCCGGAAGGCCTGCGTGAGGTCGATGAGCGCATCGCCCAGGTGCGCAAGGAAAAGGAAACCGCCATCGATGCTCAAGACTTCGAGAAGGCAGCTGGCCTGCGTGACCAGGAGCGCAAGCTCGGTGAAGAGCGCGCGGAGAAGGAAAAGCAGTGGCGCTCTGGCGACCTCGAGGAGATCGCCGAGGTAGGCGAGGACCAAATCGCAGAGGTTCTGGCGCACTGGACCGGCATCCCTGTGCTCAAGCTGACGGAGAAGGAATCCTCCCGTCTGCTGCACATGGAAGAGGAGCTGCACAAGCGCATTATTGGCCAGGACGATGCCGTCAAGGCCGTCTCCCGTGCTATCCGCCGTACCCGTGCAGGCCTCAAGGACCCACGCCGTCCTTCCGGCTCCTTCATCTTCGCCGGCCCGTCCGGCGTTGGTAAGACGGAACTTTCCAAGTCCCTGGCTAACTTCCTGTTCGGCTCTGATGATGACCTCATCCAGATCGACATGGGTGAGTTCCACGACCGTTTCACCGCGTCCCGCCTCTTCGGTGCTCCTCCGGGATACGTCGGCTACGAAGAGGGTGGCCAGCTCACCGAGAAGGTTCGCCGCAAGCCATTCTCCGTGGTTCTCTTCGACGAGATCGAGAAGGCCCACAAGGAGATTTACAACACCTTGCTGCAGGTCCTCGAGGATGGCCGCCTGGCCGACGGTCAGGGTCGCATCGTGGACTTCAAGAACACCGTTCTGATCTTCACCTCGAACCTGGGCACCCAGGACATTTCCAAGGCCGTGGGCTTGGGCTTCACCGGCTCCTCTGAGAACGACTCTGATGCGCAGTACGAGCGCATGAAGAACAAGGTCAACGATGAGCTGAAGAAGCACTTCCGCCCAGAGTTCCTGAACCGCATCGACGAGATCGTGGTCTTCCACCAGCTCACTCAGGAGCAGATCGTCGAGATGGTTGAGCTTCTCATCGGCCGCGTGGAGAAGCAGCTGGCTGAGCGCGACATGGGCATCGAGCTGACTCAGAAGGCAAAGGACTTGCTGGCAAAGCGCGGCTTTGACCCAGTCCTCGGTGCGCGCCCGCTGCGTCGCACCATCCAGCGCGAGATTGAGGATCAGCTCTCTGAGAAGATTCTCTTCGGCGAAATCGGCGCCGGTGAAATCATCACCGTTGACGTGGAGAACTGGGATGGTGAGTCCAAGGACAACTCCAAGGCCACCTTCACCTTCACGCCGCGTCCGCGCCCGCTACCGGAGGGCACCTTTGAGGATGACCTCGCTGACGCTGAGGTGCGCGAGAACGAGGAAGAGACTACCGCTGCAGATTCCACCGACACCCCGGATATCCTCTCCAGCGACGTCTTGCCAGAGTCCAATGATGACGACGGCGAGGGCAACCCACCAGCAGCTGGTGCTGGCCAGCCACTCTAAGGCTCGCCGCTAGCTGAAAAGCAAAAGGGGCGCCTGCGTACAACATGAGTACGCAGGCGCCCCTTTCGTTTTCCTTCTTCTAGGTTCGCTAAGTTTCTGCTCTACTCCGCAGAATCTGCTTCGGTGCTTAGGGTCTCTTCGAGCCAATCGATTGCTGGTTCATATTGTCCGATAAGACCTGCGATGTGGCCGCCGGCAACGCGGGAGGAGAGTGCACCGCCGCGGTCTTCGAGGGTTTCTACTTCACCGCCGAGCTCTTGCCAGTCGGTGGCTAGCTGCATTGCTTGGGCGTGGTCCACGATGTCGTCGTTGGGTGCGCTGCCCACCAAAACCTTGCCGGCCGGGCGCAGGTTGCCGATGCGTTGTGCTTCCAGCACGGAGCGCACCCGCTCATCGGAGGTGATGAACTCGCTCATCGAAATTCCAGTGTCGGTGAGCTCGGACAGATCCGTCATGGACCAGCGCATCGAGGAATCCACGATGCAGGAGCGGGAGTTTTCTTCCAACCAGTGCTTGCCCTTGGCGTTGAAGTACTCGTCGACCGCGGCGGAGAAATCCTGCGAACGGGCGCTAAATCCTTCAATGGCATAGGCCAAGTTCGGCCCAAGCCGTGGGGAACCGGCGAGCACCTTCACTAGGTCTGCCGGAGGAGCGCCCGCAAAAGTCGCACGCAGGTCTAGCTCCGGCGCATATTCCGGAACGAGCTCAGCCGCAGCGGCTGCAGCACCGCCACCCTGGGAATAGCCAAAGAATGCGACGGGCCCAGATGCGGCGGCCCGTGCGGCGTCGATAAGCGCGTGCCCTTGCTCAAGCCGGTTGGCATAGGTGTGCACACCCGGGGTACCCAAACCAATGTAATCCGTGATGACCAGGCGCATTCCGCGGTCCAGGAACTTGGAATACAACGGGGATTCATAGTTGACATTGATGGAAGACCCCAACAACGAGACCGGGCCTAAAAAGCCCTTGCTTCGCGAAGGCGCACAACTATCCGCCATTCCCCGGGTGCCCGGAGCCATCACCACCGTGGGAGCCTCACCCGGGCCTTCCCACTGCTCAGTCGGCTCCATGACGGTGCCCGAAACATAAGTGGGAGTGCCATCTTCAAGCCGGGAGGAATAAAGAATGCGTTCGACCCCGGGCGCTATGTTCTCGCGGCGCAGCACGGTGCCGGGCTCAGCATTGGCGACGCCCTCGGGCTCATCTTCGTAGAAATCCGCCACGAGGGCGCTGCTGAGCGAGGAACCCGCCATAGAGGAGCCAGAACTCAGCGCAGCCTGAGCCGGCATGCTCGGTGCAAAGAGGAGCAAGCTGGTGACAGTAGGGGTAAGAAGGCGCAGGAAATTCACGGATTCCAGTCTACTGGCATGGGGGATTTTCTCCGGGCTGAGGCGTGCGATTGCGGCTTTGCCGCCCTAGATGCCAAATCGTGACCGAATCTGCGGGCGTTGTCCCGTCGATTTGGCATGTAGGCACATTGAGTAGGGCGCTAAGGCGCCGCAATGCGATAGCGCGCTGAGACCACCGCGCTAAACTGTATAGCCATGGGCATTCAATACCGATCTCGTAAGAAAACCGGCAAGAATAGCTGGATCAACATCTCCGGCTCTGGGGCATCCATGTCCACCAAGGTGGGGCCGGTGACCTTCAACTCCCGCGGCGGCATGTGGATCAACCTGCCTGGCGGGCTGAACTTCCGGGGACGCTGGCGCTAAATTACAAGGTCGCAACCATGGAAGAACCTACGAGTGACTATGTCCGCATGGGCATTGAAGCCGACGTTGTGCTGCGCCTTGGCATGCTGCTTATGGGCGCCGGCACGTCGGGCTATCGTGCGCTGCGCGGAATGAAGCGCGCGGCCCGCGCTCTAGGCTTTTCCCGGTTGGACGCCAACGTAGGCGTTACCCAAATTACGTGCACCTTCCATAAGGGGCGAGCTTTTCGCACCGTGGTGGCGCAGCAGCATTCGCCAGCTGTCGACGCATCTCGTATCGAAGCCCTTGAGGATCTCACCCATAATCGCCTCTACGCCGGCATTACTGCGGAAGAACTCGATGCTTTCCTCGATGACATCGAGTCTCACGTGCGCAAGCGCTGGAATGGTTTTACCTTGGCCACTGCCGCGGGCGTGGCCTGCGCTTCCTTCTCAGTGCTTAACTATTTCCAGTCCTATGTTGTCTTCTTGGTCGCGCTCGCTGCCTTTTGCGGGCAGTTTGTCAGGTGGGCGCTGCATCATAAGCACGTGCACCAGATCGGCTGCATTGTGGCAGGTGGCGCCACGGCGAGCTTGGTCTACTTCCTGAGCACCGAGCTTTTGTCTATTGCTGGCTTAGCCAATCCCACAGACTTCTCCTCGGGCTATGTAGCCGCAGTACTTTTCCTGATTCCCGGCTTCCCGCTGTTTTCCGCGCTGATTGATTTGGCGCGCTTTGACTTTGACGCCGGCATGGCGCGGCTTAGCTACGCACTGACCGTCATCATCGCGGCTACCTTCACGGTGGCCATGGTCAGCTGGTTCACGGAACTTACCCCAATTGCGCCGCCACCTGTGCCCGATGCCAGCTGGTACGCAGCCGCCATCCTGGCTAGCTTCTTAGGCATCGCCGGCTTTGCCTTCCTGTTTAATTCCTCGCGGCGCATGGTGATTGCCGCCGCAATAGTAGGCACCGTAGCCAACATGGTGCGCTTGGGCATCCTAGAGCTGGGAGTGACCAGCTACTTCGCAGCTTTCGTGGGCGGCACGATCATCGGTCTGCTGGGCGGGCGCGTGGCGCGCACCATGCATCTGCCACGTATCACCACCACGGTTCCCGCCGCAGTCATCATGATTCCCGGCGCAGCGATGTTCCGCTCTGTCTATCACTTGAATGCCGGCAACATGGATCAAGCGTTGTCCAATCTCGCCACAGCCTCGATGGTTGTGCTCTCCATCGGCTGCGGCCTTATCTTCGCGCGCCTGCTTACTGATAAAGACTGGTCGCTGGGCCGGCTTATCGATTTCTCGCGCCAACCACACGATTCGCGCTACTAAAACGCCGCATTAATGGGGCAGGTGGAAAAGGCCCTGGGAATCTTGCTCCGCGAGGCCGTCGTCAAGCAGCGAAGCCAACGACCGCGAGCGTTGCGCCGCATCGGACCACACCACATCGATTTTGCTCTTCGGCACTGGGGCATCGGCGCCGCGCAGGACATCCAGAATCAGCCCACGCACCTGGCGGTCGGTGCCTTGGAACTTCTGCACGCGTTTTTTGGCCCTAGAAAGCTCGGCCTCACTAGGCTGCGGGCAGCCCGCTAGCTGCCAGGCACAACCTTCGCGTAGCGGGCACCCTTCACAATTGGGGGCCTTTGCCGTGCAGACCAAAGCACCGAGTTCCATGAGCGCGGCTGAAAAGCGTGGACCATTTTCTGGCGGGAGGAGTTTTTCCACGGCGGAAAGTTCCTTCTTCGAAGGCTGCGGCTGCAGGAAGCGGCCGTCCACGGCGCGCGCGTAAACTCGGCGCACATTGGTATCAACCACCGGCACGTTGCGCTTGTAGTGGAAACAAGCCACCGCCCGCGCCGTGTAATCGCCGATGCCGGGCAGCTTCAGCAGCTTCTCGACGTCGCTTGGCACCGGCTTTTCACCTATGGCCTGTGCACACTCCCACAAGCGCAACGCGCGCCGGGGATAACCCAGCTTGCCCCACGCGCGCAGCGCCTCCGCGCGGGAGGCCGCCGCGAAGTCGGCCGGGGTAGGCCACCGCTGCATCCATTCCTCCCACACCGGAGCCACACGTGCGACTGGAGTCTGTTGGCTCATGACCTCACTGAGCAGGACGCCCCACGCGGAGGTGCCGGGGCGGCGCCAGGGGAGGGGACGCTCGGCTGAATCAAACCAGTCCAAAAGAGCAGCGGTGTTAATCATCGGGAAACAGTGTAAGCCAGCCTGCGTTCAGGACTACAGTTGAATCCATGCCACTTTCAAAAGTCCCGAAAGATCCCCAAAAAGTTTGGGAAGCCCTACAAGCTGGAAACGAGCGCCTGGTCAGTGGAAACGCTATCTCCGTCAACACTGAGTCGCGCCTCCGCGCCCGGCTAACCCGAGGCCAAGACCCGCGCGTCATCGTGCTGGCATGCTCCGATTCGCGCGCCCCGATTGAGCACGTATTTAACATCGGTTTCGGCGATGCCTTCGTCATTCGTACCGCCGGCCATATCCTGGACAACGCGGTGCTTGCCTCGCTGGACTATGCCTTGGAGAACCTAAACGCCAACCTTCTCGTGGTGATGGGTCACCAGTCCTGCGGTGCGGTGGGTGCGGCCTCGGCGTTCCTGAACGGAGATATCAACCTGCCGACCGGGCTGCAGCGACCCATCATTGAGAAGGTCGCGGCTTCGGCGCTGCAGGCCAAGCGCCAAGGCCGTGAGACTAGGCCCGATTTCGAGCGCGAGAACACGGCCCAAACGGTCTCTCAGATCATCGCTGATGTGCCGGCGGCGCGGCGGCTTCTCGACGCCGGCACGCTCGGCGTTGTCGGCCTGCGCTACCTGCTGGAAGATTCCAGCGTGGAAACTGTGGTGCGCCACGGCGTGGACTAGGGCCATTTAGGCCTAGACACGCGGCGAGGGCTGGTGCAAGTTTGTCTGTGTCACCCTTTAAAATCGGAAGCGTGACTGATAACCGACGCAAACCCCTGCCCCAAGAGATCTACATGCGCCGCCGCGTTGCTGCGCTGATTGGACTTTTGGTGCTCGTCGGGCTGCTCATCTGGGCAGCGACCAGCATGTTCGGCGGCTCCGATGAATCGGTGCCTACCGCTGCTACCAGCGCCCGCGGCTCGGAGGCTGTGCCGGAGACCAGCAAGACGAGCGCTGCCCCAACTAGTGATGCGGCATCGAGCAGCGTAAGCGCCGCGCCGAGCAGTGCGGAAAGCAGCGCCGACAGCAGCGCTGCAAACCCAAGCGAGTCTTCGCCTTATCCGGCGCCTAGCGCGGGCGCGGAGCCGGCTAAGAATACCTGCGCCTTGGAGGACTTGGAGATCGTAGGTACTGTCAGCCAACCTAGCTACAGTGAGGGCGAGTACCCAACCTTCTTCATGGAAGTCAAGAACCCTACCGCCGCTGATTGCGTGATTGACCTAGATAAGGACATCCTGCGCTTTGAGGTCTATGACCTTTCCACCAATGAGAAGAAGTGGGCTGATACTGACTGCTTCCCGCCGGTGGATACTGGTGAGGTCACCTTCGAGCCAGGCAAGCAGCGCACCTTCCAGGCTGATTGGTCCCGTAAAATGTCCCAGCCAAACCAGTGCAATGACCGTGCACCGGCCCCGGTGGGTGGCTACTTCATGCACGCAGTTATTGGTAACCACGCCTCGAAGGCAGAAACCTTCAACCTCGATAGCTAGCGCAAAAGGGCGATGGCCTCGCCCAAAGTTCCAGCTTGCAGCACCCGTATCCCGGCGGCATCCACCTTGCCCGCCGGGACGATTGCGTTTTCATAGCCCAAGCGCGCGGCCTCGCTCAAGCGGCGATCCAGGTTGGGCACGCGGCGCAGCTCGCCAGCCAGGCCCACCTCACCGATGACCACCGTCTTGGGCGGTAGCGGCTTTTCATGCAAAGAGGACCAGGTGGCAAGCGCTACGGCAAGATCCGTGGCGGTCTCCTGGATGCGCACGCCGCCCACGGTGGCGACGTAGGCGTCTTTGTCATTAGTGCGCTCTCCTGCGCGTGCCTGCAGAACCGCCAGCACCATGGGCACGCGGTTGGAGTCCAATCCCGTGACCACGCGGCGCGGGTTCTTTGCCACTGGATCCACGGTGAGCGCCTGAACCTCCGCGAGCATGGGGCGTACACCGTCCATGGCAACGGTGACCGCGGAGCCATCCGGCGTGCTCCCGCGGTGGGAGAGGAAGAGCCCAGAAGGATCTGCTACCTCGCGAATGCCGCCGGAAGTCTGCTCGAAACATCCCACTTCATCGGTGGCGCCGAAGCGGTTCTTGATGCCGCGCAGCATGCGTAGGCTGGACTGCCTGTCACCCTCGAAGTTCAACACCACGTCAACCAAGTGCTCGAGTACGCGGGGACCTGCAACGTTGCCGTCCTTGGTCACGTGACCCACAAGCAGCACCGGAATGCCGGTGGACTTTGCCAGGGTGGTTAGCGCTGCAGTGACCGCGCGTGACTGGGCCACGCCGCCCGCTACGCCCTCGACGCCTGCCGCATGCATGGTCTGTACAGAGTCCACGATGATAAGGCTGGGCTTGAGTTGTTCAACGTGGCCGAAGACTACGTCCAAGTTAGACTCGGCGGCTAGGTAGAGGGTCTCGTGGAGCGCGTCAGTGCGCTCGGCACGCGCCCTTACCTGGCCCGCTGACTCCTCTGCGGTGACATATAGCGCCGTGCGTTCGAGCTGCGCCCACCTTGAAGCCACCTCCAGCAGCAACGTTGACTTACCAACGCCGGGCTCGCCGGCCATGAGCACAACCGAGCCTGGAACGATGCCTTTGCCCAAAACTCGGTTTAACTCGCCGATACCCGTGTTGATGGTTTTAGTAGCACTCGCTCCAATCTTGGTGATGGGCTGCGCCGGGCTGGAAGGCGTTAGACCCTTGACCATCTGCCCGGTCACCGCAGCCGAGGCAGCCGTGCCCTCAGAAGCAGCCGGGGCGGATTCCTGCAGCGTTCCCCACGAGCCGCAATCTGGGCAGCGGCCTAGCCACTTCGGAGAGACGTAGCCACACTCGGAACAGGTGTGGATTGGACGAGATTTCTTAGCCATGCCAGTAACTCTAAAACACCCGTCGGACACGAGCGCCAACGAGAAACCCCGCACTTAGAAGTGCGGGGTCGAAGGGTTAATTAAAAGGCTTATTTCACCCGGAGGCTTAGTGGTGAGATGCCTCAGGGGATTCGGTGGTAAAGCCCTCGGTGGACTCAACGTCGCGGTTGTATTCACCGGACTTCAGCGGGGAAGCGGCAACAGCTGCGTCCACCTCGATGGTGCCGTTGTTGAAGGTGAAGGTAACCGGGCGGGAGCCGGCGTAGCCAAAGTCCTCATTCTCGAGGGAGGTCTCGACGTACTGAACGTTCTTGTTCTTCTTGTCCTTCTTCAGCTCTTCCAGGTTCTTGGCGGAATCAGCGATGATGGACTGGTCACGGGCCATCGGCTTCGTGGAGCCCAACTCTACGTCCTGGCCATCGACGGAAACGGACTCCAGGGTGACGTCAGAAACGTCGTAGCCCTGGTTGACGGCAACGAACTTCAGGGAAGTCTCACCGGAATCCGGCTCAACCTGGATTGTGACGTCGCGGACTGCGACAGCGCCGTCCTCGGTAGCAGCGGAGGAACCATCGACAGCCGCAACCTTCTGGGAAGTTTGAGTGATGTGGCCTGCCGAGCAGGAAGCCAGAGCCAGCGCAGACAGGGCGGTTACGGAAATGATGGCACCGCGACGAGCGGCGGTCTTCAAGGGCTGCACTTTGAGGGTCCTCCATAGATTGCGATCACAAAGCTTATCAACGCTTTAGCCTAGTACCTTTCCGCCCCAAGTACACAGTTTCCTCTAAACCCGTTGGGTAGGTGGCGGGGTAATACGGGGGTAGACCATGGGCGTCGACAAGCGCAAAAGCTCTACGTGCTAAACTGGTTGCCCTGTATGCGTGCCGCGCGAGGCACGAACATTAAACAAGGAGTGGGAATGGAATTTAAGGTCGGAGAGGTCGTCGTCTACCCGCACCACGGTGCTGCCAGGATTACTGACATTGAGCAGCGTGAGATGGGCGGCGAGACCCTGGAGTTCCTCGTCCTCCAGATCAACCAGTCTGACCTTGTGGTTCGAGTGCCTTCGAAGAACGCCGAGACCGTTGGTGTGCGTGACGTCGTGGGCAAGGAAGGCCTCGAGCGCGTCTTCTCCGTTTTGCGTGAGCTCGACGTGGAAGAGGCCGGCAACTGGTCCCGCCGTTACAAGGCAAACCAGGAGCGCCTAGCCTCTGGTGACATCAACAAGGTCGCGGAAGTAGTTCGTGACCTGTGGCGCCGTGACCAGGATCGCGGCCTGTCCGCTGGTGAGAAGCGCATGCTTACCAAGGCTCGCCAGATTCTCGTGGGCGAGCTCGCGCTGGCTTCCCCGGTCGATGAAAAGAAGGCCGACACCATGATGGAAGAAATCGATGCCACCATCGAGCGCCACCGCGCTGCCGGCATCGTGGAGGACAAGTCCATCACCACCGATATCGACAACGACATCGATCTCGATGACCTCTCCTTCGACGACGAAGACTAAGGTCTACGGCCTCATCGCGGCCGCAGGCATGGGCACCCGCTTGGGCGCCGAATTGCCGAAGGCTTATGTTGAGCTGGAAGGCCGCACTTTGCTGGAGCGTTCTGCGGCGGCCATGGGGGAGGTCTGTGACGAATTGATCGTCACCGTCAGCCCCGAGATGGAGGAGCACGCACGCGCCCTGCTGCCCGGCGCTCACTTGGTCCACGGCGGCGGCGAGCGCGCCGACTCCGTATGGGCTGGTCTCCAGCACATCCCCGACGATGCCATCGTCCTCATTCACGACGCCGCCCGCGCGCTAACCCCGCCCGAGATGATCGCGCGCGTTGCCGAGGCCGTGCGCAGCGCCCCCGCGGTTATCCCGGTGTTGCCGGTCGCGGACACCATCAAGGTCGTCGACGAGCACCGCGTCGTATCCACCCCGGACCGTTCAAAGCTGCGCGCGGTCCAAACCCCGCAGGGCTTCCGCGTGGCTAAGCTGCGCGAAGCGAACGAAGCCTACTTCTCAGGCCAGCAAGAATTCGTGGCCACTGACGATGCCAGCCTGATGGAATGGTTCGGCGTCCCCGTCACCACCGTTGAGGGCGACCCACTAGCTTTCAAAATCACCACGCCCATCGATCTCACGCTGGCCACGGCGATTTTAAACAAGGAGCTCTCATGACCCAGCCCATCATCCCGCGCGTAGGCATTGCCACCGACGCCCACCAGATTGAGGAAGGCAAGCCCTGCTGGATTGCTGGGCTGCTTTTCGACGACGTCGATGGCTGCGAGGGCCACTCCGACGGCGACGTGGTTAGCCACGCGCTTGTCGACGCCCTCTTGTCCGCCTCCAACCTCGGTGACTTGGGCTCGTTCGTGGGTGTTGGGCGCAAAGAATACGACAACGTTTCGGGCGAGCGCCTGCTGCGCGAGTGCCGTGAACTGCTTGAAGAAAATGGCTTCGTGATTGGTAACGCCGCAGCTCAGCTGGTGGGACAAACCCCGAAGATGGGCCCGCGCCGCGAAGAGGCCGAGCGCGTGCTCAGTGAGATTTTAGGCGCTCCCGTTTCCGTCTCCGCTACCACCACCGACCACCTGGGATTCACCGGCCGCTCCGAAGGCCGCGCCGCGGTGGCGACGGCGGTGGTCTGGAAACAGTAATTCCCGGGAAAGGCGCGCGTGGAAGGCGCATCGCCGTGACTTAAAGCAACCGCAAACAGCCAAGCGCCCATAGCCTAGAATGGTCAGGGTGAGTAACCTACGCATTTATGACACCGCCACCCGTAGCCAACGCGATTTCGTGCCCGTTAAAGAGGGCCACGCCTCGATTTACTTGTGTGGTGCCACCCCGCAGGCACAGCCGCACATCGGCCACCTGCGCTCCGGCGTAGCCTTTGATATTCTGCGCCGCTGGCTCATGGCGCAGGGCCTGGACGTCGCCTTCGTGCGCAACGTCACCGACATCGATGACAAGATTCTCACCAAGGCCGCCGATAATGGCCGCCCCTGGTGGGAGTGGGTTTCCACCTACGAGCGCGAGTTCACCAAGGCCTACAACACCCTGGGCGTCCTGCCGCCATCGGTAGAGCCACGCGCCACGGGATTCGTTACCCAGATGGTGGACTACATGCAGCGGCTTATCGACGCCGGCTTTGCCTACGCGGTATCTGACGATACCGCGGGGGCAGACGGAGCAGGTTCCGTCTACTTCGACGTCCAAGCCTGGGTCGCGGCCGAGGGATCTGACTACGGCTCCCTGTCCGGCAACCGGGTCGAGGAGATGGAGCAGGGCGAAGACCCAGAGGCTCTCAAGCGCGGAAAGCGCGGGCCGCAGGACTTCGCGCTGTGGAAGGCCGCCAAACCCGGCGAGCCTTCTTGGCCTACCCCGTGGGGCCGTGGACGCCCCGGCTGGCATTTGGAGTGCTCGGCTATGTCCACCTACTACTTGGGCGGCGAGTTCGACATTCACTGCGGTGGTCTCGACCTGCAGTTCCCGCACCACGAGAACGAGGTCGCGCAGTCCCATGCCGCCGGCGATAAGTTTGCCAATTACTGGATGCACAACCACTGGGTGACCATGGCCGGCGAGAAGATGTCCAAGTCCTTGGGCAATGTCTTGTCGGTTCCCAACATGCTGGAGCTCGTCCGCCCGGTCGAGCTGCGCTACTACCTGGGCTCCGCGCACTACCGCTCCGTGCTGGAATACTCCGAGGCAGCCTTGACCGAGGCCGCTGCCGGCTACCGCCGCATCGAGGACTTCGTGAACAAGTTCGACGACCTCGTCGTAGGAGACTGGACCCCGGCCTTCGAGGACGCCATGAACGACGACATCGCCGTTCCGAAGGCACTGGCCGAGATTCACACCAATGTGCGCGCAGGCAATAAGGCCCTGGGCGCTGGCGATGAGGCTCAGGCACGACGAATCGCTGAGTCTGTTCGTGCCATGGCCGCGGTGCTGGGCTTTGATCCTTTGGCTGAACAGTGGAAAGATGGGGCGTCGACAAGCACTGCGGATACAGCGCTGGACGCACTCGTCCAAGCAGAACTGGAGCGCCGCACTCAAGCCCGCGCGGAGAAGGACTGGGCCACTGCGGACGCCGTCCGCGACCGCCTCGCCGCAGCTGGCATCACCATCACTGACACTGCCGACGGCCCCACCTGGTCGCTGGCCTAAGGAGAATTCATGGCACGTACGCACGGCCGCGGCGGCGCGGGCATCCGCAAGACAAACAAGAAGGGCGCCACTAAGGGCAGTGGTGGCCAGGTAAAGAAGGGCCTTGAGGGCAAGGGTCCAACGCCTAAGGCAGAGGATCGCGTCTACCACGCGAAGCACAAGGCCAAGCTGGAGCGCGAGCGCCGCAACTCGGGCCGCCACCAGAAGGAGACGGCGGAGATGGTCGTCGGCCGTAACCCGGTTGTCGAGTGTCTGCACGCGAAGGTGCCTGCTACCTCGCTGTACATCGTGCAGGGTACCCGCAACGATGCGCGCCTGTCGGAGGCCGTGGCCATTGCGAATTCCCGCAACATTCCTATCCTTGAGATTCAGCGTCACGAGATGGATCGCATGACCGGCAACGGTTTGCACCAGGGCATTGGCCTGCAGATTCCGCCTTATAAGTACGCGGACTTCCATGACCTGATGGACCGCGCGAAGGACGCTGGCGAGCCGGGCATGTTTGTCATTCTGGATAACATCACCGACCCGCGTAACTTGGGCGCGGTTATCCGCTCCGTTGCGGCGTTCGGCGGCCACGGCGTCATCATTCCGGAGCGTCGCTCCGCGTCGGTGACTGCAGTGGCGTGGCGTACTTCCGCGGGTACCGCAGCACGCTTGCCCGTCGCGCGCGTGACCAACGTGACCCGCACCGTGCAGGAATTCCAGAAAGCCGGCTACCAGGTCGTTGGCCTAGACGCCGGCGGCGAGCACACGCTCGACACCTACACGGGTGGCAAGGATCCCGTGGTCATCGTCATCGGCTCTGAGGGAAAGGGCATCTCCCGCTTGGTCCGCGAGAACTGCGATGTCATCATGTCCATCCCGATGACCGGTTGGGTTGAGTCCTTAAACGCATCCGTTGCTGCGGGTGCAGTGCTTTCGGAGTTTGCTCGGCAGCGTCGCGCTGCGAAGTAACACGTAATTTGGAAGGCGTCGCGTTGTGCGGCGCCTTTTTGCTTGCCTCCAATGCGTCTGCTGGGCAGCTACCGCCGTCCTGGTTGCAAATGCCCAGGGCTGGAAACCCAGACCTCCTGCTCGCATTTTCACGCGCTTGCCGACGCCCTGCAATCCACCAGAGAGCTGCGGATTGAGGCCTGGGTATTTGCGCGGAGTTGATGAATCTGCGAAAGGTAACTTTTGACACTTGAACGCGGTTTAGGGGCAGCGTATATCTTTTAGTAGCGCGCGCTATAAGTTCAGATTCTTCTCAAGAAAGGAATGCTTATGAAAGTGAGCATGTCTAAGCAGGCAACAGCTCCCAAGAAGTCCTCTGGAAATAAGTCCTACTACCGGCACTGCTAAGGCTCGATGAAAACTTCAGTCAGACTACTAACCGTAGGGATTTTGCTCTCTACGGTTATTAGCGCATTCATTGCCTTTGTCGGAGCCAGCCTCTTATCGACTCTGGATTACCGGCTTGGCAACGAGTTTGTCCAGATCGAAGACTTCAAACCTGACAGTCACACAGAAACACTGTTTCCTGAGCTTTCTGAATTTGCGCGGGACTCAGGATTTGACGTATCGATTTATTACGCCTCGCTAGCTGATTCGGATGGTGAGGTGCGAATCTACTCCTCGGCTCTGCCTTCAGGTGCAGCTAACTTTGAGTCTCAAAAGTTTCAGAGGGGCGAAAAGCTTGTTTGGTATCCATTGTCGGAAATTCCGACTAAGGAACCGCGCCAAGTTTTTTACATTAAAGGATCGGAAAATGACGCTCGAGACCTAACGACATGGTTGGAGGAGCGCGGGTATTCCGTGACAGGGCTCCAGAACTTGACTTGGAGCATCGTCATGACTTCGTCGCTGCCTTTGTTGGTCGCGGCTGCGTTTCTACTCGCGCTCGTGTTGGGTGGCGGGCACTGCCTAGTGCGGGCTCGCGAAATCGGCATTCACAGACTTTTGGGGCTAAAGCTATCGCAGACGCTAAGACTTGATGTAACGCGGCTTGCCAAGCAAACATGGCTACCATTTTTTCTTGCGATCATTTTTATTGCGGCGGCGTTGTATCTTTACAACGACTGGGCAGAAGCGACGTTGTTTTGGGCCTTTTTCGGCGTTTCTGTGTTGCTCGAATGGGGCGGTTTGGCGCTGGGCTATGTGTTCGGGCAGTTATTGGTTCGAAATATTTCGATCCCGCAGGCCATCAAAGGCAAGGTTCGGGCGCGTCCAATTACCTACGCTCTGTATGCTGTCCGGCTATTGGCACTCTTGACAAGCCTGACGGCACTTTCGCAGATGGTTGATACCGGTGCTGAGGTGTCCGCGCGAGAGGAATTGCAACCGTATTGGAGCGAGCATGCCAATGAGCAAGAGTTTGCCCTGAGCTCGAATATCACTCCGGATGAAAAAGAACAGGCTGCAGCTGCAGCGCCCTTGCGTCAGGCGGACCGCGAAGGAAAGCTACTCTTAGCGGATCCTTTTTGGCTTACCTGGCCGACTCAACTGGAAGCCCCGGTTATTCTCAGCAACCATCGTTTCGCCGTTCAAGCTGGTGTTGCCCCTTCTGAAGAAGACGTAACCGTTTGTGCTCCCGTTGCCCTCAGTGAAGAATCCAAACAGACGATTATTGACTCCGTTGCATTTGAAGCCGAACTCGCGAAGAAGAAAGTTCCAGATTTTAACTGGAAAGAGGGTTGTTCGCTTGGGCAGGTCTTTTCCTATGACGTTGAGCTGCGGCCAGTAATTACTGACCCCATTGTGGTCTCGTTACCAGTGGGGCTTGAAGCTATCGGTGACCGGAATTTACTCGCGAAAGCCTCGCAGAAAGTCCTCCTTGCCATCGAGCCAACTGTCGTTGGTGAGCTGAAAGATGGGACGGTGGGCAAGGTGCTTGCCACGGCACAACCGCATGCTGATTCCTGGCGATCGTCCCTTGAGGAAGCGAGAGATCAATTCAGCCTTTGGTCGTTAAATACGGTCGTAGCGATATTACTGGTTTCCTTTTTAATCGTCGCGGGGCTTTTCAGTTTCCAGGTGGCGTTCCGGCGAGAGCTCTATGTTTCCTTCATTTGTGGGCGCAGCCCGTGGAAGATGTGCAGGAAGATTCTGCTGGCCGAGCTATTCTTTTTCGTTACCACCATTGGCTGGGTTTTGTATCGTTTGCGCGAGCATAAGGAACAACTGGAATCGCACTATCCATCAACGTGGTCGATGGGGTTTGAAAACAGGTGGTCCACGGCAACCGTTCTTGCTGTCGTCGCATTTTCGATCGTGTGGATGTGTATTTCAATCGGTTTGACCTGGTGGATTAGTGCGCGAAATCAAATGCGCTGGGCAGACAGCGAGGGAAATTAGGATATGGAAATTCAGGTTGAAGACCTTCACTACAGTGTGAAGGGAAAAATGATTCTTTCCGGCCTTACGCGGTCTTTTGCGGCTGGCCGGGTGACTGCATTAACCGGCGTCTCCGGAAGTGGGAAAACCACCCTGTTGAACCTCTTGGGCGGTCTGATCTCGCCGGACAAAGGCTCAATCATGTGGGATGGAAACAACATTGCATCGCTATCGGCAGGTCGACTGCGCAAGTATCGACGCGAATGCGTTGGGTATCTTTTTCAAGATTACGGCTTGGTTCCTGACCTCACCGTTGTCGACAACGTGAAGCTCGCAGCCAGTAACGTTTCGCGCCGTGCTTTCGATGAGGCGCTAGACAGCGCTTTGGCGCAGGTCGGTTTACGAGGCTATGAAAAGCGTGTGGTCAGCGGCTTGTCGGGCGGCGAACAACAACGAGTAGCCTTGGCGAGGATCCTCATTTCTAAGCCCAAAATCGTATTGGCGGACGAGCCAACCGGTGCGCTTGACGAGGACAATGCTCAGCTGGTTGTTGAACACCTCCGTGCTTTCGCTGACCAAGGCGCCGTTGTCGTCGTCGCGACGCATTCCAAGCATGTAGCTGACCAAGCAGACTGCGAGGTAACGCTTTAGTGTGGCGATTGAAATACTCGGATATGCCGTGTCTGCTTGCAGGCATCCGAGACGATGAGCAATCGATACTCGATGAGCTAAGACGTTACTTCCTCTGGCCCCAGGTTGAATGTGTGTCCACTCAAAGGGAGCTGCTGAATGCATTGTCTGGCTCACAGGAGCAATTGCTGGTGTTGTGCGAGCGCAAAGACTCGGCGACCTGGGTATGGGATATACAAGAGTTAAAGAGCAGCGATTTCATTTACTTGGTGGATTATTCACAGCATTCGCGTGAGAAGCTTCAAACGGCAATCAATTTGGGCGCGTCTGCATATTGCGTCGTTACCCGGGAAGCTCGCTCCGGCCATGGGGGCCTTAAAATAAGTTGTTGCTTTGAAATAAACGGCGTAGCTGTTGGGACAATGCCTGAACCAGATATGCAGCGAAACCTCGAGCGACTGTCCGCAATTCAGCTTCGAATTTTAAACGGAATTGTATGTGGGCACTCAAATTATGGCATCGCGGAGGAAACACATCTTTCTGTGCCGATGATCAAGAAAATAGTTTCCCAGCTGCTCGACATCTTTGCTGCAGAGAACAGAGTCCAGTTAGCCATAAAAACCTTACCCGCTATGGGTTGAGCTGCCATCCTGTTGCAAATGCCCAGGGCTGGGTAAGTAGCGGGGAGGCGAGCCGCGGGGCTATAAGCCGAAGAAGTCCTCCACCACCTGGGCCGCGATGAAGCTATCGGTATTCGGGCCCAAGCGCGCGTCGAGCTCGTTGCCCGAGGGGATGACGTGGCCCACGCCTTCCATGGTCCACAGTTCGACGGGGTTGTCACCTTCCCAGGAATGCAAAGACACATCAGAAAACGGGCGGGTTACCTTGGCCTTAGAGCAACCGTTCATCGTGGCGAAGCGCTGCGCAGTCCACAACGCGGAAGTAACCTCGCCGCGGGAGCTATTCGCGAGGCCAGCGTGGCCGCCTTCATAAGGCGCTAACGGGTCCGCAGTGCCGTGCATCATGAGGATTGGGGTGGGCGTATAGCCCTCGGGGTTAGACGGCGCATGGTTAGCGCCGCTGCCCATCGTCGAGGCGAAGATGCAGGCACCGTCGAGGAAGCCCGGGGCATCGAAAAGCAGGCGAATTACCATCTGCCCGCCGTTGGAATAACCGCAGGCGAAGGTGCGCTGCGTGCCGTATTCCTCCTGTACGGTGGCGGCGACGTGTTGGAGAAAGGCGACGTCGTCAATGCCAAGCTCACGGGCCTTGACCGGAAGCACCGCGCGGGCGTCGTTGAAGTGCCTATCCACGCCGTCGGGGTAGACAACCACCGTGCCCGTGCGGGCGGCGAGCTCGTCGAAAGTACCGTTTGTAAAGCGCCGCATCACGCTGCCATTTTGCAGCGAACCGTGGAGGAAAAGCAGCAGGTTCGGACCGGGATTTTCCGGCGCGACGACGGTGTACTTACGCTTGAATCCCTGAAATTCCACGATGGTCATGGAACAAAAGTTTAGTCGGGGTGAGCGCAGGTTTCGTCGTGCGTGCTGGTGTGGTGGCGTTCGGCATCGCTGCGGCCCTCAAAATGGGACTTCTTAACGCGTGCTGCTGCGATGTCGTCGCGCACGGCACGGCGGTTGCGCAGCCAGCCGATGAGACGGCAAACCAGGTAAATGACAAAAGAAATCGTGGTCACGAAGACCGAGACCGGCAAGCCTGGTGCTAGCGAGAGGATAAGGCCACCCACGGCGGCGACCTCGGCGAAAAGCGTGGACCACAGCACCGCGCGCACCGGCGAGGAGGTGATCTGCACCGCCGCTGCGCCTGGCGTAATCAGCAGCGCCATGACCAACAGCGAACCGACAATCTGCACCGACTGCGCCGCGGTAAGGCCCACCAGAATGGCAAAGCCTACGGAGATAGTGCGCACCGGTACGCCGGCTGCCTGCGCCATGACCGGGTCGGCGGAAGCGAAAAGCAGCGGGCGCCAGAAGAGCAACACGACGCCCACGATGATGACGGTAGTCAGCGCCAGCAGCCACACCGAGGCTGCGGAAACACCCACGATCTGGCCGGTCAGCAGCGTCATCGCCGTATTGGAATTGCCCGGATAGAGATGCAAAAACAGCACCGATAGACCAAGGCCAAAGCTCATCACCACGCCAATCGCGCTGTCTTGCTGGCCTTTCAGCCCCAACACCGCCAGGATGATGGCGGCCACGATGGCACCCGCGATGGCACCGAAGCCTAAGTTAAATCCGAAAAGCAGGGCAGCCGAAGCGCCCATCAGGGCGAGCTCAGACGTCGCGTGCACTGAAAAGGACATCTGGCGCAGCACGATGAGTGAGGTCATCACACCAGAGAGGATGCCCAGCAGCGCGCAGGCCCACAGAGAAGACTGCACGAAATCGACGCCGAGCAGATACTGGGTGTCTTCGAAAAACTTATTAGACAACGATGAGTCTCCCATCGACCTCGATGACGTTGACCTTGGAACCATACAGCTCAGACAAGACATCCGAGCGCATAACCTCATCCACAGCGCCAAACATGTGGCCATGCGGGGCGATGTAGAGCACCTTGTCCACCACGCCTAGCACCGGGTTGATGCCGTGCGTCACGAACAACACGGAGGTGCCGCGTTCTTTGCGCCAGCGGTCGAGCTTTTCCACGGTCGCTTGCTGGCGGGCAGGATCGAGCGAGAGTAATGGTTCGTCGGCAAGGATGAGCTGCGGGTCATTGGCCAGCGCCTGGGCCTGCCGGATGAGCTGTTGCTGACCGCCCGAAAGCTGCCCCACGCGGCGCTCGGCGATGCCGGTGGCACCCACCTCAGCGAGGAGTTCGTCGACGCGGGCGCGGGAGGGGCGTCGCTTAGCGATGGCCCCGTGTGCCAACGACAGTGAGACCAAATCCCGGGCGCGCATGGGAAGATCCTGCGGAAACATGCGCTGCTGCGGAATGAAACCAACCCGCGAATTGACGTCCACGCGCCCTCCGGTGAGCTGGCGCGTGCCCAGGATGGTGCCCAGCAAGGTGGACTTGCCCACGCCGTTTGGCCCCAAGACGGCGATGAATTCGCGCTTGTCGACGCCCAGGTTGAGCCCCGACCACAGCGGTTCCACGGCCGCTTCATGAAATTGAACCAGCACTAAGCTGCCTCGATGTGGTCCACGGCCTGCTCGTAGTAGTCGAGGAAGTTCGTGTCCTCTGGTGGGGTCTCGCCGATTTCCACGATAGGGATGTGGCGCTCCTCAGCTGCCTTGTGGATGCGCGAGGAGATATCGGTCTCGGTCTGTGGGTTATAAATCAGCAGATCGACCTTGTCTTTCTTGATGGCCTCTAGGAAGCGTGCGAGGTCGGCGGCAGTCGGTTCGCCCTCAGACACGGTGGCCTTGCGGAAGCCCTCCGGCGTCACGTCCAAAGCAGGGGTGTACTTCATGATGTAGTCCGCAATCGGCTCGGTCTGCGCATAGTTGAGCTTCGGCAGCTTCTCGACACGCTTCTTAATGTCCTCGACGCGCTCCAACAGCGGGTCTGCAGATGCCTTGGCCTCTGGGTTGGCCTCATTGACTAGGTCGGCGACCTCGGTGGCCACTTTCTCGATGGCGGCAGCGTCGTACCAGACGTGCTCGTTGCCCTCGATGTTGGTGACCTTGGAGGGCTCCTTCTTGGCGATGACCTTGGCCTCTGCCGCGGTGACGACGTCCGGCTCTTCGTCGAGCTTGCCGTGGTCGGTCAGAGGGAGGGCGTGGATGATCTCGTCCTGGTTCTTTACTGCCTGGTACAGCCAGGAATCGTATCCGCCTCCGCCGACGATGAGGACGTCGGCTTCGTTGGCCTTAGCGATGTCTGCCGCGGTGGGCTCGAAGTGGTGCGGGTCGACGCCGTTGCCCTTGACGATTGGCTCGACCTCAATCTTGACGTCTTGCCTCTGTGCGGAGTCGATGACTTCCTGGGCCACATCTGCCCAGATGGAGGTGGAGGCGACGACCTTGATGGTGTCCTCGTCGGCGCTATCGGTGCTGGAGCAACCGGCCAGGGTGAGGCTGCCTGCACACAGGAGAGCGGCGGGCGCAGCCAGGGATTTAAGGGAAAAACTCATGCCCTCTAGTTTGCGTTTGTTGAAAATTGTTGTCAAATGGAAATGTATTGAAAATCCGCTCGCTAAAGAGCTTGCCTGAAGCGCGAAACGCAGAGGTGAACAGGGTAGGGTAGCCAGCATGGTAAAACGCAGCCAGAATCGGAAAACGCTAGCCTCGCTGGCTGCTGAATTGGGTGTTTCGCGTACCACCGTTTCCAATGCATATAATCGCCCAGACCAGCTGGCCCCAGCCACGCGCGAGCGCATTCTCTCCGCGGCCGCAGCCCACGGCTACACGGGCCCCGACCCCACCGCGCGCAGCCTGCGCACTCGCCGCGCGGGCTCCACGGGGGTCCTCCTGACCGAGCACTTGTCCTACGCCTTCGAGGACGCCGCCTCCGTTGATTTTCTAGCCGGCATGGCAGAGGCATCCACGGGTGCCGCGACCACCCTAACTCTGATTCCCGCAGGGCCCGACGCCCCTTCCGACGACGCTGCCGCCCTCCTCACCCGCGCCGCCGTGGATGGCTTCGTTATCTACTCGGTCTCGTCCGAATCCGTGGAAGCGGCGCGAACGCGTGGTCTTCCGCTGGTGGTCTGCGATCAGCCCAAGGACTCTGGCCTTCCCTTCGTGGGCATCGATGACCGCGAGGCAATCAAGCCCGCCGCCCGCGCGTTGCTCGCGGCCGGCCACCGCCGCATTGGCATCCTGTGCATTCGCCTCCACCACGAGCGCATCGATGGTTTCGTAAGCCCGGAGCAGGTCGAACGCGCAGACATGCACGTCCAACGCGACCGCGTGCTGGGCGCTCTCGATGTATTTGCACAGGCAGGCATTGGCGAGATTCCCATTGTCACCCGCCACATCAACGATGCGAGCACCGCGCGCGCTGCCGCGGAAGAGCTGCTTGCCGCGCGCCCTGAGCTGACCGCCGTGCTGTGCACCACCGACTCGATGGCGCTCGGCGTGCTCGGTGTCTTGCGCGATGCTGGCCTCGCGGCACCGAAAGACCTCTCCGTGACGGGGTTTGACGGCATCACCACCGCCTTGCTGGCGGGGCTTACTACCGTGGTCCAGCCGAATAAAGCCAAAGGCGCGGCGGCAGGCCACATGTTGGCCGAGCATATCGACGCCGCGCTTTCCGAGACTGCCCCAGCACACGACCATAAGCTGCTGTCCACCCGCTTCAACGAGGGGACCACGGTGGGCTCGCCGCGCGAGCAGCATTTATTGGATTGGCGGCTCTAGTCGGCACACTTTGCCAAATATTGCGCCAAAACTTGCCGAAATCAGCGCCTTGTTTGGCAAAATGTACCGCGCTTGTCCCGTTTACCGCGCTTGCCCCGTTTACCGCGCATCACGCTTAAGCGCCGAGGTGAACCGCGCGGGCCGCAGCGAGCTCCTCCAAGAAATCAGACACAGCCGCAATATCCGGAACGCGGTGTGCGGCTAGCGTCTCGCCCTCGCCAACCTTCACGCCCAGGTCTGGTGGCTGATTCAAAACCGCGAATCCGTCTTCGTCGGTGACGTCGTCGCCCAAGAAAACCGTGGCCGTGGCGCCGACGCGCTCGCGCAGCTCGGAAATCCATGAGCCCTTCGTGGCCTGGGTAGCGGAGAACTCGATGACAGACTTGCCGGCAGTCATGGGGAAACCGGCTGGGTCGAGTGCGCGGCCAGCAGCGTAGGCCTCGGCGGCTAGCTCTGGGTCTGTAAGCTCCAAGCGGCGCAGGTGGAACACGCGCTGGAAAGGCTTAATCTCAATTTCCGCGCCAGGAAAGCGCTCCATCAGCTCACGGATTTCTGCTTCCTTGCGGTCCAAGTGCGCCTGGGCTTCCGGCGAAAGGGAAGAGTCCTGCCACGAGGACTCCGCGCCGTGGGAGCCGCCCAACAGAACCGGCTCGCGCAGCGGGAAGACGCGCTTTAGCCCTTCCAGGTGGCGCCCAGAAAGCGCCGCTACCGTGGTATCCGGCAGCTTCGCCAGACGCTCCAGGGCAGCCAACGACCGCGGCTCGGCGTGAACCGCATAGATGTCATTGGCAAAACCGGCGAGGGTGCCATCAAAGTCAGAAACTACGGCCAGATGCTTGGTTGCTGCGAGCTTTTCAATCATGCCCTCATCCTAAAACAGCCCTAAAGCGAGACCATGCGAATAGCGGGGGAGTCCACCTCGGCGGTATCCAGAGTCAGAACCAGCTGATTATTCGGGTTTAGCCGAACCTCAAAATCATGGTCTTCCGCCAGCAGATTGCGTAGCAGATTATCCGCCCATAGTGCCGAGCCGGTGCAATCGTCGGGACGGGTATCCATTCGCACCTTATCGATGTGCATGGTGTCCGCGTCGCGGATATTGGCGGCATCCTCGGCCTCGCTGTAGGAGACCTTGGCTTGGAACGGCGCACAGCCAGTAGAGCCCACAATGGAGGATTCGCCGAAGCTCATTTGTGGCACCGCCTTAGCGGTCTGCGGAATCGCAGAAGGCTCATCCGGCTTGGTGTAGATAGCCACTACTTGCCAGTCCTTGCCCACGATTCTCTCGTCACCGCGTGGCTGCGGCCCTGAATCCTCGGAGCCGCAGGCGCTAAGTGTCATTGATGCGGCGAGAAGTGCCGCTGTAATTACTCGCTTCACTTGTTCTTCGCTGCTTTCTCTAGGGCGCTCAAAAAGGCGCGCGACCATACATCCACGTCGTGTTGGACCACCTGTGCGTGCAGGTCGAGCATGTGCTGGCGCATGGTGTCGGGTGAATCATCAAGCGCCTTCAATGCGCTGAGCAGGGCGCGTTTGATGGACTCTATGTCGAAAGGATTGCATAGGTTGGCCTGCTTGAGCTCCGCGGCGGCGCCGGCAAACTCGGAGAGCACCAATGCACCGCGGCCGTCGTCGTGGCAGGCCACATACTCCTTGGCCACCAGGTTCATGCCGTCTTTGAAGGGGGTGACCAGCATGACGTCGGCAAGCCGGTAGTACTTGCGTAGCATGTCCTTGTCCACTGCGCGGTGCACGTAGTGGACCACTGGCCGCCCAATCTGGCCGAAGCGCCCATTGATGCGGCCTACGGCTTCCTCGACCTGCGAGCGGGTCACGCGGTAATGGTCGATGCGCTCGCGCGAAGGCGTGGCAATTTGTACCAGCGTAACCTCGCTCGGATCCAGCGCCTGCGACTCCAGCAGCTCCTCGAAAGCTTTGAGACGCTGCAGGATTCCCTTGGTGTAGTCCAGCCTATCGACGCCCAAGATGACGCGGTGGTGGCCGCCGAATTCCGCACGCAGCTTGGCGACGTCGCGGTCCTCCGCCTTACTGAACCGCGTCATGTCGGAGGACTTGATGGAGATCGGGAACGCGCCCACGCCAACGGTGCGGCCATCGACCTTGATGCCGGCAGTGATGTCGCGGGTGCTGACCTCACCCGTGACCTCTAAGCCGAGGCGAGTGGCCAGCTCTAAGAAGTTACGGGCGTTGGATTCGAGGTGGAATCCGATGACATCGGCGCCCATCAACCCGCGGACGACCTCTTCGCGCCATGGCAGTTGCAGGAAGAGATCCGCAGAGGGGAATGGAATGTGTAGGAAGAAGCCGATGGTGAGATCGGGGCGTAGTTGGCGCAGAATGCCTGGCAGCAGCTGCAGCTGATAGTCCTGTACCCACACCGTGGCGTTGGGCGCTGCGACCTTGGCTACTTCCTCGGCAAAGCGCAGGTTGACCTCGCGATAGGAGTACCACCACTCGCGCTTGTACTGCGGGGTGACGATGAGGTCGTGGTAGAGCGGCCACAGGGTGGCGTTGGAAAAGCCTTCGTAGAAGCCCTCGTAATCCACGTCGGTCAGCTTGACCGGGTGCAGCAGCACACCGTTTTCGGTGTGGAAGGGTTCCGGGGCGTCGTTTGTGATGCCTGGCCAGCCCACCCAGCAGCCTTGCTCGGCCTCCAGCACTGGCGACAAAGCAGTAACCAAGCCGCCAGGCGAGGCCTTCCAGGTGCGGGTGCCGTCCGGTTGGATCTCCAGATCCACGGGGAGGCGGTTGGCCACCACCACGAAGGAATTGTCGTGGCCAGACACTGTTCTTAGGCCTTCTTCGTGGTCTTCTTAGAAGCCTTCTTGGCGGTCTTCTTTGTGGACTTCTTGGTCGACTTCTTCGTTGCCTTCTTGGTGGTCTTCTTCGAAGATTTCTTGGTTGTCTTCTTCGAGGACTTCTTAGAAGCCTTCTTTGGCGCAGCATCTTCCTGCTCTGCAAGAACCTTCTTGTGTACCAAGCCATCTGGCTCGACGCCGAGCATGGACATCAAGGTCACGCCATCGAGGAAGTCCTCAGCATAAGTAGCGACGATGCGGCGCGCAGCGCGGGCGGTCTCCTCCTCGACTGCATTGTTCTGGTCTGCAGCGGGCTGAGTGTCAGTGACCTTTGGTGGCACGAAGTCCTCCTGAACGAGTTGTGAAAGCTTTCAGACCGCATATTCTACGCCATGCGGCCGTGCGGTGCGGATTCGGGGCTATGTGCGCAGAGATCTATTTTGTGGGCCTGGGTTATGGCGCCGGGCACGGCGAGGATTTCGCCCTAACTGCCAAATCGGTGCCGTGCAGGGAAGGCGAGTTCAGGTGGTGAATGCATCTATACAGCTAGGAGGTTGTGTAGATGTCAAGTGATAAGAGGCTGTGTGAGCGGTACGTGGAGGCGTATCTGCATGATGCGCGTCCGATGTCGGTGATCCTGAAGGAGTTGGGGGTCTCGAAGGCTACGGCGAAGGTGTGGCGTCAGGCTGAGGGCCTTAGCCGTGGTCAGCGTCAGCGGAGTCTGACTGAGAATAAATTCAAAGATCAGTACCAAAAGGTCGTTGCTCTTGTAGAAAGCGGCCAGTCTGCGCATAGCGCACTGAAAGAGACTGGTTTCCCACAGACTGCTTACCGATACCTTGCCCAAGACGGTATCGAACTCGCTAATACCAGTCGCGGTGGAGCCATACAACGCGAGCGGGATCGCATCGCTAAAGCTTTGAAACTTGTTGACGCTGGAAAAAGCTATAAACAGGCTGGCCAGGTGGTTGATCGCTGCGGGGCCCGACCCCCGGAAAGTGGACACATCGGGGGCTAGCTATGCTGCTGTGGTCAGTATAGCCGAAGTCTCGGCTTCAAAGACATCAGGAGCTACGAGATTGCACCAGGAGTGCCGCCTGCGCGTGTTGTAGCGCATGCACCACCGGAAGACTTCCTGCCGGCAGATAATGGGATTGTCAAAGACTTTCCTATCACGCAAGACTTCCCGCTTTAAGGTGGCGTTAAAGGATTCTGCTAGGGCGTTATCGGCACTCGTTCCAACCGCGCCCATGGACTGGCGCACACCTAACGACGAGCAGTAGTTCCTAAAGGCTTGTGAGGTGTACACGCTGCCGTGATCGGAATGGAATACAGCCCCGTCAAGACTGCCACGCACACCGTGCGCGTGGGCTATTGCATCGACGACCAGTGACACTCGCATGTGGTCTGCGAGTGCATAACCTGCAAGTTTTCGTGAATAGGTGTCAATGACTGTGGCAAGGTACATGTTTTGCCTCCCCTACACGGCAGGTAAGTAATGTCACCGACATACACACGATTTGGCTCGCCAGCTGTGAACTTGCGGCCTACTAGATCTGGCATGACACGGTGACCAGGCTTGCGCCGG
>NZ_KV788522.1:0-62223 GCF_001807315.1 Corynebacterium sp. HMSC06D04 | reverse complement strand
CGAGGTCTTACCCTCAGACTCACCAGCAGGCTTATCATTCGCATCATTCGGATCAGTGGGGGCAGGGTTGCCCTCAGCATCAGTGTTGTTGACCTCGTCGCCGTCGCTAACGCCGTCACCGTCGCTGTCTGCGTTGGTCGGATCGGTCGGCTGGCCGTTGTTCTTGGAACCGTCAACCTCTTCCTTATCGGTCAGACCATCACCATCAGTGTCGGCCTTCTTCGGGTCGGTGCCCTTTTCGGCTTCTTCCTTGTCCGTCAGGCCATCGCCGTCAGTGTCCGCGGTGGCGTCCTTGACCACGAGCGGGAAGGTTTGCGTGCCGGTGCTCTCACCATCGGTGACTTTCACGGTGACGTTGTAGACGGCGTTGCCGTCCTCGGTCACGAGGTCAGCCGCGTCCTTGTTGTACGCAGGAGTACCCGTAATCTTGCCATTCTCATCGATGGAGATTCCCTCGGGTGCGCCGACGAGCTCATACGTGGGGTTGGACAGCGCCGCACCATCAGCTGTCTTGGCCGAGACCTGAATCGGAGTGATGGCATCATCGGACCATGCTTCCTGGCCCTTGAGCTTGTCGATGACCAAATCCTTCGGCGCCGGCTTCTCATCGCCGGCAGGAACGTTAACAACGACGGTATCGGTGTACTCAGTGCCGTCGATAGTCGCGGTAATCGGCAACTCAAAAACCTTGGCTGGCGCACCCGGCTCCTGCTTCGGAACGGTGATGTTTGCAACACCATTCTCATCGAAGGTCACCTCTGTGCCCTCAGGGGCGTTGGAGGTATCTGCCGTGAACGTGGATCCCTCAGGCAAGGTATCCACGGCCTCACCGTTGAGGGTCAGCTTCGGAGAAACCTTAGCGGTGGCGTTCTCGCCGTCCACGGCAAGGTTCTGCAGTGCTGGGTAGTCAACGCCGTAGGTCTTATCAGCCTCAGGGTCGGTTGGGGTCTCCGGCCCCGGTGCGTCCGCAGCCTCAACCTTTACGGTTGCCGGCTCGGAAGGCTTCTTACCATCCTCCGTTGCAGTAGCCGAGATCTCATCGTTTTCCTTGAGCTTTTCGCCCTCAGGAATGCCTGCAGTGAAGGTACCCGGTTTGTCCGGGTCCTCGGTTGCGGTGACTTCCTTACCGGACGGGAGGGTTACTTTCACCTCACTGCCTGCAGGAGCCGTGACAGTGACCTTGGTGTCATCAGCCTTCACTGGTTCGATGGACGGGGTCGCGGTTGCTTCAGTCGGGGCATCCTTGGTGGCCTTGAACGTACCGCCCTTGGTGCGCTCGCCATTCGGGGACTCCGCAACGAGGGTGTAATCCGTACCGTCTTGCAGTTCAAGCTTGCCGGAAGTAAATTTACCCTTCTTAATCGCGGCGACGTCATCAAGCGTTGCGACGTCAATGGCGTCTGCAGCGTCGAAAGTCGGCTTACCGTTCTCGTCTTCACTCAGCTTGTCGGTAGGAACAGCAACAATCTTCACCGGCGCCGCATCCGCATTGGTGACATCAAGCAGCGGAATATCCTCGCCCTTGGTGTCCTTATCCTGTTCGCGAGCAATCGTGCCGGACAGAGACTCAGGCTGTGGGAGAACTTGCTTAGCTTCCGGCTGTGGAGCAGCAGGGAGGAAAGACTTCGGGTCTAACGGATCGGTGTCATCGGTAAGGACCTCCACGTCATCGCGGATACCATCGCCATCCGTATCTTCGACTGACGGGTCCGTACCCAACTCACGTTCGTAGTCGTCGGTGAGGCCATCACCGTCAGAATCGGCAATGTTGAGGTAGTCGAACTTCAGCGTGTTCTTCAGCAGCGTCGGATCGGCGCCACCGTCCTGCTTATCCTCGTTCGGCAACGTCTTCGGCCACGCATCAGTGAAGTCCACGGAGATCCAGGAGGTGGTGTCGATGCGCTTGCCATACGGGGAGTTGGCAAGGTTTTCAGCCCCCTCCTCAAGCTGATACTCGATGGTGTAGCTACCGGTCACATTAGCGGGGATGCCCACGATACTGTCCATGTTGGCCCACACTTCATCCTTGGTTTTGGCATCGATGCCAGGCTCGTGTGGCTTGTAGGACAGTTCGGGCCGAGTCGCGGTGGTCGCGAAACCGGTTTCCTTGTCGAAGTCCATCTTCCATTTCTTGGCACCCTTTACTGGATTGCCTTCCATGTCAGATTTGTAGACCGTGACGTCGGTGATGTGCTTTGCTACATCTGGGCTGATGTACTCATTGAGCATCCAGTTCCAATAGCTGTTTCCACCGAAGTTCCTACCCGCCATAGTAGCGGTTGTGGTGGACTTAATGACCCCGTTCCCCTGATCATACTTCAGCTGTTTCGAGATACCGTTGTGGTAAACATTCGCGCCCGTAGCTTCGAAGGTTTCCGCCGGTACGTTGGTATCAGCAGCAAGTTGCCCCTGATCCACAATGTTTACGTGCTGGACGGAGTTGTTGAAGATCCGGCCGTCCTTGCGAACCCAGTAGTAGTCAACCTGGGAACCCTCCTTCGGAAGAGCCAGACAGCAGTACGCTTGATTGCCTTCTTGTTCATATCAAGAAGTCCTTTCCTTAAGACTTGAAAGTATTGATCACGCTAGGGGTGCGCGACCGCGCAAGGGGTAAAACCGGCTTACGCAACCGAGAGCAGCTCACATTTGCCACCTTGGAAGAAGATCAGAGGTTCCAAGGGTCGATGAACAAACTCGTCCCCAACGTTAACGCCATTCACGAATTAAAGAAACCGTACAGAACCCTGAAAATTCCATGAATACAACTTTTTTGGGGACAACAAGTTAAGACATATGCTTGACCTGCCCTTATTTGCTCCGATCGCGACACGCGATTAATATTGTTAAATATCTCACATCGCCACATCCGTAACATTTCCCCAGGAATAAACTCCTTACGGGGGTGTTTTGTCCAGCGCATGGGTAAGCGGCGTTGCCGGAGGCGGCACCAAGCAGGGCGTATTGAACGCACAAATGTAGCCATAAGAACACAAACCGCCCCGCTTCCCTATGCATGGTGCGTGCTGATGGTTGTGTGCACGATGCTGTAGGAGAAGTGGGGCGGTTATTGGCTGGCACCGTCGCCGTGAGGCGGTGCCTGAGGTTGTGCGGCTTGAACTTGTTGGCGCCTTACTGGTCTTGCATGACGTCGTGGCGCACGATGGTCTGGTCGCGGCCGGGGCCGACACCAATGTAGGAGATGCGGCAGCCAGAGAGTTCCTCCAGACGCAGGACGTAATCCTGTGCCTTCTGCGGGAGGTCCTCAAAAGTCTTACAGTCAGTGATGTCCTCGTCCCAAGCCGGCATGGTCTCAAAGATGGGCTCAGCGTGGTGGAACTCAGACTGGGTCAGCGGCATCTCATCGTAGCGCTTGCCGTCTACGTCATAGGCCACACAGATGGGGATCTCACCAATACCGGTGAGCACGTCCAGCTTGGTCAGGAAGTAGTCCGTGAAACCGTTGACGCGGGTGGCATAGCGAGCCACCACGGAGTCATACCAACCACAGCGGCGCTTGCGGCCGGTGTTAACGCCGATCTCACCACCGGTGGTTTGCAGGTACTCGCCCCACTTGTCAAAAAGCTCAGTTGGGAACGGGCCGGCGCCCACGCGGGTGGTGTAGGCCTTGATGATGCCCAGGGAGGTCTTAATGCGAGTAGGCCCGATACCGGAGCCGACCGAGGCACCGCCGGCCGACGGGTTCGAGGAGGTCACGAACGGGTAGGTTCCGTGGTCAACATCCAGCATGGTGGCCTGGCCGCCCTCCATGAGGACGTGCTTGCCGGCATCCAGGGCTTGGTTCAGCTCCAGTTCGGCCTCAATAACCATCGGGCGCAGGCGATCGCGGTAGCTCAGGAAGTACTCCACAACCTGCTCCGGATCGATGGCCTTGCGGTTGTACATCTTCACCAGCATCTGGTTCTTGATGTCCAGCGCAGACTCAACCTTCTGCCGCAGGATGGATTCATCAAAGATGTCCTGCACGCGGATACCGATGCGAGCGACCTTATCGGAGTAAGCCGGGCCAATACCGCGGCCCGTGGTGCCAATGGCGCGCTTGCCCAAGAAACGCTCCTGCACGCGGTCTAGGGTCTGGTGGTACGGCGCTACCAGGTGAGCGTTCGCGGAGATTCGCAGGCGCGAGGCATTCGCGCCGCGTGCCTCAAGGCCGTCGATCTCATCAAAGAGAGCTTCAAGATTAATAACAACGCCGTTGCCCAATACCGGAGTTGCATTCTCAGAGAGAATGCCGGCGGGAAGGAGCTTGAGCTCATACTTCTCGCCGCCAACTACAACAGTATGGCCAGCGTTATTGCCGCCATTCGGCTTGACTACGTAGTCAACCTTACCACCGAGGATATCGGTGGCCTTACCTTTACCTTCGTCGCCCCATTGAGCGCCAACGATGACGATTGCTGCCATGTCTGGGTGTCACTTCCTAATGATTGAAGCCAAATACGCAACCACTTTACCCCTAGAAGTGTGCAGACGGGTATTAATTGACAGCTCTCATTTTTTAACACGGCTGCTTCGCCGCGTTTACGCGATGTTCAGGAATACCAAGATGTTTACGATGTTCGCGAAGTCGATGAACATGCCGCCAATGATCGGCAGGATGAAGAAAGCCAGCTTGGATTCCTTGAACTTGGTGACCACGGAGTCCATGTTTGCCATGCCGTTCGGGGTAGCGCCCATACCGAAGCCGCAGTGGCCAGCGGTAAGAACCGCGGCGTCGTAGTCGCGGCCCATGACGCGGAAGGTGACAAAGTTAGCAAACAGCCACATGAGTGCCGTCTGACCCACCAGCAGAATGAGCATAGGGACAGCCAGCTCAGCGAGCTCCCAGAGCTTGATGTTCATAAGAGCCATCGCCAGGAAGAAGTTCAGGCCAATGACGCCGAGAATCTCAACCTCTTGGGTTGGGACCAGTTCCTTGTATTCCTTCTGCTCACGAGAGTCATTAATAAAGCGCAGGATAATCGCCACAATCATGGAGCCGAAGTAAAGCGGGAAGGCCGCCTTATCGGTGAGCATGCCCACGAAGTGGTTCATCGCATCGGTCACGAAGCTACCGATGAGCATCGAAACCAGAATCATCACGAAGGCGTGCAGCATGGCGTCGCCGCGCAGCTTGCGGGCGACGTGAGCAATCAGCGACTCATCGATATCGACCTTTGCTGCCTTCTGATCCATCAGATTGCCCTTGGTAATCAGGCGGTTAGCCAGCGGGCCGCCCATGAGCGAGCCCATGATGAGGCCAAAGGTAGCTGCAGTGTAAGCCACGGTTTCTGCACCGCTAACACCAGACTGCTCGACAAGAGGCGCGATACCGCCCGAAACACCGTGGCCACCGGTCATGGAAACAGAGCCCGTCATCAAGGCCAGCTTGGCATCGACACCAACGATTGGAGCCAGGCCCACGGCAACTACGTTCTGCAGAATGGTCAGAACAATCGCCACAACGAGGAAGACCATTACCTTCGGGCCGGCGGCGCGCAGCACCTTCAACGATGCGCCGTAGCCCACCGTGGTGAAGAAGATAACCATGAAGAAGCTCTGCAGCGTGGTATCGAACGTAATCTCAGCGATACCAGTCTGGTGCAGCACCAGGTTGATCAAAGCAAAGAGGAAGCCACCGATAACCGGGGCCGGAATAGCAAAGCGCTCAAAGAAATAAATCCGCTGCTTGAGCCAAATACCCAGCAAGAGCAACACGACAGCGATGCCGATGGACTGGATCATGGTGAATTCAATTGCCAAGATGAAGCCTCCGTGAAGTTGTCGGGATAGTTACCTGTGTGCCACGGCACGAAGATAAATAAAATGTGAAGTTGAAAGTAGTGTGGACTAAAAATATATCCCCATGTGACCCCCTCCACCCCAATTGGCGGTTATCAATGGGGGTAATTTGCGCTGTAGGGTGTAGAAGTTATGCCCCAATTCGCGGGGTGATTCGCTGGGAAAGGCAAGGTAACTCACGGTGGCCCTAATCGTTGTTCGTTGCGGAAGCAGACTCAGCCTGGATTTGCCCCCACACGCAGAGGTTCTCGACGTCAGCGCGGTTCCAACCCGCTCCGAGCTTCGTCCGCTAGACGCAGCCGCGAAGACCGCACTGCCGGAAGATCCCACCCCTTCCCTCGATGAGATTGCCGCCCAACCCGACGTCCGGCATTTGAGTACCCCCGCCTTCGCGCCGCAAGGGCCCCACTTGGTGGAGCCACTACGCATCGTCGTGGTAGGAGACGACGCCGCCTTGAGCGCAGTTCTTAGCCGCATGATGCGCGGCGACTACCTCTGGGCCGAGATCGCCTATGTGCCCACGGATTCTTCTTCGCCCGCTGCCCGCAACTGGGGCCTGCCTACTGATCTGCAATCTGCGCTCAGCGTTGCGCTTTCAGCACCGGTGCACCCAGTACCGCTGATCCGCAATGATGCAGGTCTTGCCGTGGCGGGCTCGGCTTCGATTTCCGAATGGAATAACACGGACATCACCGGCGAGATCATCGTGGATGATCATGTTGTCGTCCGCCACGAAGGTACCGGCAAGGCCGGCATCGGTACGTATGGTGCCCGGTTGGTACCGATGATTGATGCGCCGGGGATCTTGGCAGCGAAGGCTGTCTCCCCCGTTGCTAAATCCGCAGACCTAGGGCTTGCTGAAGCCGCAAAGTCCGGCTTCGGCGGATGGCTGCGATCGAAGTTCTCCTCCCCCATCGCCTCCGGCCAGCTCGATGAATCCAGCATCTGTACCGGCCGCGCGGTGCAAGCGGGCGGCCCGGAGCTGCGCGTAATCGTCGATGGCGTCAGCGCGAAGCGAGCCGTCAAGCGCGTGACCTTCTACCGGCACCTGCGTGATCTGCAGGTTGTACGGCCTTAATTATCGCGGCTTTACTCCGTGCGTTTAGTCGGTGTCGAGAACTTCCGGTGGGTAGGCCGGATGGTCAGAGGTGGGGGCAAGCTGCGCCACGGCTGATTCGCGGGACATGCCGCAGACCATCAGCAGGTCGACGATGATAGAGCGGGTCTGTGCGAGGAGTGAGTAGGCGGAAAGAACGCCGTCCTTGCCAAGCACGTCCATGGTGGCGTTCGCGCCAAGGACACGTAGGCGGCGCACGATTTCCGGGATGACCACGGCCTCGTTGGCGCGTGATTCCTTGCTGCTGGCCCGGCCGTAGAGCTCGGCGAGCTCATACGTGACGTCGGAAAGCTCGTCGATGAGATCAAGCTGGGCTTCGGTGACGTGGTCGCCGTCCTCCGAAAGCACCAAGGCCCGGCGGGAAAGCACGCGCACACCGCGGATAGCGTTGTCCACCGGGGTGAGGATGCGCTCCAGGGAGCGGATGTTACGCTGCCAGCTCCACAGGAATGGGGAAACCTTGACGGTCTCGGCGCTGCCCTTGGCCGCCTGGAGCATGTCATTGATATCGCTCTGCGTACCGCGGACGGCGTCGCGAGCTTCCAGGATCGCCTTCTCATCGCCGTCGCGGAGGCCGCCGGCAACGTCGGAAAGCACTGCAGAAGCCACCCGCAGAACCTTGGATACTTCCTTACGCACGGCGCGCAATGGGGAAGTCGGAATGAGGGCGACCATGCAGATGCCGATGAAGGCGCCGATGATGGCATCGATGGCGCGGGAGAGTCCGCCCATCTCCTCCGGGGGCATGATGGTGGCGATCAGGATGGCGCCGATGGCCACTTGGTTGCTGATGAGCTGCGACTCGGTCACGAAGGACGCGATGAGCAGCGAGCAACCGATGATTATGGTCATGTGGATAGGGCCGGTGCCCAGGCCGTCAACCAGGAGGGTGCCCACGATAACGCCGACGATGCCGCCGATGGAGAGATCCACCGCGCGTTTAAGGCGGTCCCCGCCGGACAGGCCCAAGATGATGATGACGGACATCGGCGCGAAGAACGGCTGAGCGTGGCCGAAGACGACGTGCGCGACGAAGAAAGCCAGGCCGGCGCCGAGGGTGGACTGGACGATGTAGAGGAAGCGGGACTTCACGCGCGCAAACCGGGATTTGACCGAGCGGTCAAAGCTGCGCAGCTGTTGGCGCGTGGTCAGCTTGGCCCGTTCCTTGGTGCTCTTATCCTTTGCTTCCGCCATGGTTTCCTTATCTTAGTTCGCCCGTGTGGATTGCTTGGCTCTGGTTTGGGGTCGGCCTGGGTCGTGGCTGGGTTCGGCCTGGGTCGTGGCTGGGTTCGCTCTAGATGGTGAGGTCACCTCACCACTTGCGGGCCTCATTTGCCCCATTGGTTTACACTAGTCCCTTTTGTTGTGCGGTGACCTCACCATTTGGGTTTTGATTCCGGTTTGACTCGGGCGAGGATGTTGGTCGGGGACTTTGCCGGCGCATTCTTTGACGCTAAACACAGCAAAGCCGCTCCTCCCTCCCAGCGGCTGCGGGGTTCCCAGCGGCTGCGGGGTCTGGGGGGAACGGCTCTGTGTGGTGTGGTTTGGTGGTCAGTCTTACTTGGAGATGGACTTGCCCACGGAGTGCAGGTCGGTGCAGGCCTCAACCACTCGCTCAGCCATGGACTGCTCTGCCTTCTTCATGTAGGAGCGTGGGTCGTAGACCTTCTTGTTGCCAACCTCGCCGTCGATCTTGAAGACGCCGTCGTAGTTAGCGAACATGTGGCGGGCAACCGGGTTGGTGAAGGCGTACTGAGTATCGGTGTCAACGTTCATCTTCACAACGCCGTAAGACAGAGCCTGCTCGATCTTTTCCTTCTCGGAGCCGGAGCCGCCGTGGAAGACGAAGTCGAATGGCTTGGAGCCCTCTTCCAGGCCGAGCTTCTTGACGGCGGCCTTCTGGCCTTCGTCGAGAACCTCTGGGCGCAGCTTCACGTTGCCCGGCTTGTAAACGCCGTGGACGTTGCCGAAGGTAGCAGCCAGCAAGTAGCGGCCCTTCTCGCCGGTACCAAGTGCATCGATGGTCTTTTCAAAATCCTCAACGGAGGTGTAGAGGTTTGCGCCGGCCTTCGCCTGGACGCCGTCCTCTTCGCCGCCAACGACGCCGATCTCAGCCTCGAGGATGATGTTTGCCTTGCGTGCCTTCTCCAGCAGCTCCTGGGCGATGACGAGGTTCTCGTCGATTGGGATTGCGGAGCCATCCCACATGTGGGACTGGAACAAAGGCAGCTCGCCGCGGTCAACGCGCTCCTGGGAGATGGCGATGAGGGGGCGGACGTACTCGTCCAGAACTTCCTTCTGGCAGTGGTCGGTGTGCAGCGCAACGTTAATGCCGTAGTGCTTTGCCGCCTCGTGAGCGAAAGCTGCCAGAGCCTGAGCACCTGCCACCTTGTTCTTCACGGAAAGGCCAGAGCCGAACTCAGCGCCGCCGGTGGAGAACTGGATAATGCCGTCAGACTCAGCTTCTGCGAAACCGCGCAGAGCCGCGTTGATGGTCTCAGAAGAGGTGCAGTTGATGGCTGGGAATGCAAAACCGCCCTGCTTGGCGGTATCCAGCATCTGGTTATAGACCTCAGGAGTTGCGATTGGCATGAAGTTCCATCCTTAGTGTGTTGGGGCAATCACGTTCCAAGTCCCAAGTATGCCTGTTTTTGCCCGATTTCGCCGCCAGAATTTTTGTGAACTTCCTTAATGCAGGCAGGCGCCTGGTGGGCGGTTGCCGATACGCAGGTGAAACCACAAAATAGTACGGTTGTAATGCGTTTTTATTTTTCTTGGGACTGGTGTTTCATGACTCGTGCGCAGGCCTCGAGCAGCATCCAGCCTGACAATTGGACCGAAAGATCACGCTCTGCAACACGGATGATGCCTACCTTTTCGCCGACGGTATGCGGCCCGAAGCCGTAATTATGTGGCAGGCGAGCATCGGTGGTCCAGTCGGAGCCGAAGATAGGTAGACCATCTACCTCCAGGCGGTGTTCCCACACGGATTCAGAAGAGGCCACGACCATGCGAGCCGCAAGCTTCTTGGTGGCGCGGTTAGCCGGGGAATCGCCCGGCAATCGCACAGCAACGTCCGCGAGGTAGCGCACGAGGATGCCCTTGAACAGGCCACCATCTCCGTCGCCCGTCATCCAGTTGATAACGCCGGACGGGGTAGCCATTCCGGTTGCCACTGCCTGCACTAGGCCACGGATGTTGGTGATGTAGTGCATCGTATCCGCTGCCAGCTCGGCTTCCTGAATGGTGTCGATGCTCTCCAGGGAGGTCAACCCAGCTTTCTCGCGCAGTGCCAATGCAATTTCCAGGCAGGCGCCCAGAACCACGCCCTGGCAATACGGGTGGATAGCCTTCACGATTTCCGGGCCGTCCATACGCATGCGCACGCCGTCCATGATGAAGCCGTCATCATCAACCAGATGGTCATAGATCCAGTCCACGATGTGGCGGGCCTCGTCGATGCGCCCCATGCGGGCAAGCATGATGGCGCCGGGGCCGTTGGATGGCACGTTCAGGAAGGTCTCGCCCTCGCGCCACGGCAGCACGCCGATTTGGGGGTCGGTACCTTCCAGGATGTTGCGCTGCAAGGAGCCTAGGCGCTTATGCGGCTTGATGCGCTTGAGCTGCTCGGCACGCTCCATAGCCAGGGCCAGCCACGCCTTGTCGTCGTAATAACGATTCTTCGTAAGCTGGCTCATGTTACGAATACGGATACCGCGCATGGTGTCCACGATGCGGGCGCGGCGCGCCTTGGTGTTGTTACGCAGCGCGGCGTCTACCAGGCAATCGAGGTAATGAGCTTGCCACCAGTAGTGCCAGTGGACGAAGAGCTTCTCCTTACCAGTCGGCGGCCAGCTGACGACCGCAAGATTGGTACGCGGAATCGACCATACGTTTTGCGCATGGCGTTCATTGATGGCGGTTTCCGCGAGGTCCGCGCGGTGTGCCCATGTCTCTTCCACTGTAGATCTATCACTCTCGATAATGGTTTCGTTACTCCATCGTATCTACTTGAGATAACGATTTACCACGCTTTTTCTAAGTCAGCATGCTGACGAATCCACGCATGCATGGCGATGCCCGCGGCAACGCCCGCGTTGATCGAACGAGTCGAGCCAAATTGGGCAATGGAACAGGTCATTAACGCTGCATCTTGGGCTGCTTGGGTAACGCCGGGGCCTTCTTGACCAAACAAAAGCAGGCAGCGCT
Source organism: Corynebacterium sp. HMSC06D04 (assembly GCF_001807315.1). NCBI lineage: Bacteria > Bacillati > Actinomycetota > Actinomycetes > Mycobacteriales > Corynebacteriaceae > Corynebacterium > Corynebacterium sp. HMSC06D04. Next base: position 51,098 of record NZ_KV788522.1, on the reverse strand, counting down.
CCGGCAGCTCGGCCGTTTCAAGGGGAACGCATCCGGGGGTGTTATCGATGGCGACGACAGTTAGCCCTTCGGCGTTGGCCCACTGTAAAAGCTCCTCCACCGTGGCATGGTGCTGCAGGTGCTGGTAGCGGTCAGTGACCATGGCCCCGCGGCGATTCCAGCGGCGGCGCCCCACGATATGCACGGTGTCGACGGCGAAGGCATTCGCGGTGCGCACCACGGTTCCGATGTTGGAATCGTTCTCGAAGTTCTCGATGGCGATGTGCAAGGCGTGCCGGCGCTTATCGATGTCCGCGGTGATCGCTTCCCTGCTCCAGTAACGGTAGGCATCAACCACGTTGCGGCGATCACCCTCGCGCAGCAGCTCTGGGTCATACTGCGCACCGTCTGGCCAGGGGCCCTCCCACGGCCCGACGCCGTGGCGGCCTTCGTTCCACTCGGTAGGGCCCTTGCCTGTCTCTATAGGCTCTTGCGCGAATGGGTTATTAGGCGAGGTCAAGGTCTTCCAAGCTCAGCAGGTAGCGGTACTCAAGGCCCTCAGCGGCGATAACTTCGCCAGCGCCGGTTGCGCGATCCACAACGGTGGCCACACCGACGACCTCGGCGCCTGCCTCTCGCAGTGCCTCGACGGCGGTCAGCGGGGAGTTGCCGGTGGTGGTGGTGTCCTCAACCACGAGGACCTTAGCGCCGGTGACGTCGAAGCCCTCAATGCGGCGCTGCATGCCATGCTTCTTGGCTTCCTTGCGTACCACGAAGGCGTCGATATCGCGGCCGTCGGCATGCATGACGGAGGTAGCGACGGGGTCAGCACCCAGGGTCAGGCCGCCAACTGCCACGTAGTCCCAGTCCGCGGTCAGCTCGCGCAGCAAGGAGCCGATGAGGCGGGAGGCCTCGTGCTGAAGGGTGGCGCGGCGCAGGTCAACGTAGTAGTCAGCCTCCTTGCCGGAGGACAAGGTGACCTTGCCGTGTACAACAGCCAGTTCCTTGACCAGCTCTGCCAGACGGGCCTTTTTCTGTGCATCCAAGCTCATGGCTCTCCTTTTTGTTTCTTATGCCGCTTCTTGTCCCGCCATGTTTTGCGGGATTATCGCTTTAAGACTACTCGTTTGCTTCTTCGTCGCCGAAGATGGTCGAGCGGCCGTTGAGATCACGGCGCATGCGCGCTTGCGCCTTATCGAGCAGGGGGCGCTCGCGGCCGTCGGCAATGGCGTCGACTTCGTCCGCACCCAGCGCGCTGTGGTCAACCTCGCCGAGGGACTCACTGCGGGTGCGGCTCGGCAGCTCTACCGGCTCTTCCGGGCGCTGGATGTGCGGGCGCTGGATTTCCTCGCGGTCCGGCACAAGGGTAGGCCCGGTCGGCTCAGGCTGCGGCGGCTCAGGGATCTCGCGGCTCGGGTCCAGCTCAGCCATGCGCAGCACCTGCATCGCGGCCGAACGTGGCGGCAGAACACGGGCGCAATCGGCAAGTTTTGCAAGCGGGGCCAGCATGGCATCCCACTGCGCGCCGCGCGCGTGCTTGGTGGTTTGGGCAAGCACCCATTCAGATTCCATCCACGCCGCGGTGACCTCCTCGGGCATCTGCTCAAGGGCAACTTCTAGGCGCTCATCGATGAGCCGCTTGCCGACGCCCGCGTCGGTTGCGAACATCTCGAATCCTTCAACGTCGTCGACCTTGATCAGGTCCTCCGAAAAGTGTTCTTCTGCGAGGCCGATGCGGCGGAAGTCCACCACGATGTCTGATGCCGCACCGGTGCGCATTGCCATGACGTTGATGCCGCCCAAGTCCATCAGCAGCATCTCGTGACCATGCACGAACCCTGCCACGATATCCTTCGGCGCCGCACCCAGGGCCGCTGCGCCACGCATCCATTCATCAGCCAGGTAGTCATCCTGCTTGGTGTACTCGAACTGGTGATGCTCGCCCCATGCCTTGCGCTCACGGCGCAGCGACCCGGGCACCAAGTCACGCGCACGCAGCAGGTGCTCGTTTTTGCGCTCCGGCGCCGCCTGCTGCTCTGCCATAGCTGTTTCAGGTGCCGCCTGGTCCTTCTCTACTGGGGCGGGCTCTTGTACTGAGGCAGGCTCTTCCTCCACTGCGTTTTCTGCAGAAGCAAGTCCTTCCTCCTGCGGTTCAAACGTTTCGGCTTCACGTGGCTCGTCAGCGGTGGGACGCTCTGACGATTCGAGGCTCTCGATAGAGCTAGTGCCGTCAAGCTGGTTGGTGCGCTGGCGCTTGTCGAGGAGGAGAAGCGCGACGCCGGCCGCGGCGAGGACTAGGGCAATGATCAGAATAGGCATCACCCCAAGACTTTAGTAGGAAGTCTTGGGGTGAGTAGGCTTTAGTAGGAAGTCTTGGGGTGAGTAGGCTGGCGCGCTGGTTAATTTACGCAGGCTATTTATACAGTCGTGCGGTCGCCGCGCTCGACCGGGTTGGATGGGTCTGCGGACCACTGGGACCAGCCACCGACGAAGTGGCGCAGGCCAGTAAATCCAAGGCCCTCCAGGATGCCGATGGTCAGCGCGGAGTGGTTACCGGAACCGGAGTAGACGATGGCGTCCTTGACATTTTCCTTGGTGATGCCAGCGTTGTCGAGGATCTCTAGGATTTCCTCGTCAGATTTGATGGTCTTGTCTTCGTTGTGGAACTTGCGCTCCGGCAGGTTCACTGCACCGGGGATGTGGCCGGCCTTCAGATCGAGGTGTTCACGGCGGCCAGCGAAGCGGTTTGCCGTACGAGTATCGATGAGCAGGCCGTCGTGGGCCTTAACGTCCTCAATCGTGGCAGTCGGCATAGAGCCCGGCGTGATTTCGACCTCGGTGGCAAGGCCCAGGTTGCCTGGGCCCGTAAGGGTGGCAAAGCCCTGGCGGCGCCAATTAGCCAAGCCACCATCGAGCATGCGAACGTTCTTAAAGCCCGCCCAGCGCAGGGTCCACCAAGCGCGTGCGGCGAAGAGACCACGGCCTTCGTCATAGACCACGATCTCCCAATCGGGACGCAGTCCCCATGCCTCGCAGCTCTCTTTCAAGCGCTCCGGGTTCACCAACGGGTTACGGCCCACCTTGGAGCCAGGAAGGCCGACGAAGGAGTGCGCAGCGTCGGCGAACTGCGCGGTAGGAATGTGCAGGGAGGCGAACTGGTTGTATGCCTCACCCTCACCTGGTGCCCACAAAGATGCAAGAAGTGCGACGCGCTTGCCGCGGTAAATGGATTGCTGGAGTTCGCTTGGAGAAACCAAATTGCTCATGGCTCTAGATTCTAGGGCCATGAGCAATTCGGCGCTTCTTACGCAGGTTAGCCGCGCTTGCTATTGAGCTCCAGGTGCTCGCCGCCGTCAGCGACGTCAACGTGGACGGTGTCGCCGTCCATGACCTCGCCGGCCAAAAGCTGGCGGGCAAGCTGGTCACCGATGGCCTGCTGCACCAGGCGGCGCAGCGGACGGGCGCCGTAAGCAGGGTCGTAGCCGCGCTCGGCGAGCCAGAGCTTCGCGGCGTCGGAAACCTGCAGGTTCAGGCGGCGCCCTTGCAACCTCGATGCCAGAGCATCGAGCTGGATGTCGACGATGCCGGCCAGCAGCTCCGAGGACAGGGACTCGAACATCACGACGTCATCGAGACGGTTGATGAACTCCGGCTTGAAGTTGCGCTTGACGGCCTCCATGACCTCCTCCTTGGTGCCACCAGCACCGAGGTTCGAGGTCAAGATGATGACCGTATTGCGGAAGTCCACGGTGCGGCCCTGGCCGTCGGTCAGGCGGCCCTCATCGAGGACCTGCAGCAGAACGTCGAAGACGTCTTGGTGCGCCTTTTCCACTTCGTCGAAAAGCACGAGTGTGTACGGGCGGCGACGCACGGCCTCCGTGAGCTGGCCGCCGGCATCGTAGCCAACGTATCCCGGAGGGGCACCGACGAGGCGAGCCACGGAGTGCTTCTCCCCGTACTCAGACATGTCAATGCGCACCATCGCGGACTCATCGTCGAAGAGGAAGTCCGCCAGAGCCTTGGCCAGCTCCGTCTTACCCACGCCCGTAGGCCCAAGGAAGAGGAAGGAGCCGGTCGGACGATCCGGGTCCGCAACGCCCGCACGGGCGCGGCGCACGGCATCGGAGACGGCCTTGACCGCTTCTTTCTGCCCCACCACGCGGCGGCCCAGCTCGGCCTCCATGTTGAGCAGCTTCTGGGTCTCACCCTGCAGCATCTTGCCCGCTGGGATGCCGGTCCACGCGGAAACCACCTCAGCGATGGTGTCTGGGGTGACCTCCTCTACCAGCATGGTGTTGGACTGCGCGTTGGCGTGCACCTCGGCGTCGGCAAGCTGCTTCTCCAACTCGGGAATGCGACCATAACGCAGCTCGGAAGTCTTCTCGTAGTCACCGTCGCGCTCGGCAATCTCGGCCTGGCGCTTCAGATCCTCCAACTCCTCCTTGGCGTGCTGGACTTCATCGATAGCCTTCTTCTCGTTGACCCAGCGAGCCTTGAGCTCCCCGAGCTTTTCGCGTTCGTCGGCAAGCTCCTGCTGCAGCTTGCTTAGGCGGTCCTGGCTGGCGGCGTCCTTTTCCTTCTTCAGCGCCAGCTCCTCGATCTCCATGCGGCGCACGACGCGCTCCAGCTCGTCAATCTCCTGCGGGGAGGAGTCAATCTCCATGCGCAGGCGAGAACCGGCCTCATCAACCAAGTCGATTGCCTTGTCCGGCAAGAAGCGGTTGGTGATGTAGCGATTAGACAGCTCAGCTGCAGAAACCAGCGCGGAGTCCATGATGCGCACGCCGTGGTGGACCTCGTAGCGCTCCTTCAGGCCACGCAGGATGCCAACAGTGTCTTCAACAGAGGGCTCAGCCGCATAGACCTGCTGGAAGCGGCGCTCCAAAGCGGCGTCCTTCTCGATGTACTTGCGGTACTCGTCCAAGGTGGTAGCGCCCACCAGGCGCAGCTCACCGCGGGCCAGCATCGGCTTAATCATGTTGCCGGCGTCCATGGAACCCTCGCCCGTGGCGCCCGCGCCGACGATGGTGTGCAGCTCGTCGATGAAGGTGATGATCTGGCCTTCCGAGGCCTTGATCTCATCCAGCACTGCCTTCAAGCGCTCCTCGAACTCGCCGCGGTACTTCGCGCCGGCGACCATGGAGCCCAGATCCAGGCTCAGCAGGGTCTTGCCCTTGAGGGACTCCGGGACATCGCCTGCCACGATGCGGCGGGCCAGACCCTCCACGATGGCGGTCTTGCCCACGCCCGGCTCACCGATAAGGACTGGGTTGTTCTTCGTGCGGCGGGACAGCACCTGCACGACGCGGCGGATTTCCTGGTCGCGGCCGATAACCGGGTCAATCTTGCCCTCCCGCGCGCGGGCGGTTAGGTCGGTGGCGTACTTCTCCAGCGCCTGGAACTGCTCCTCTGGATTCTCAGAGGTGACCTTCGCGGCCCCGCGCACCGAAGGGAAAGCGCCCTTCAGCGCATCAAAGGTAGCGCCGCGGCCGGTAAGCAGCTCGGCGGCGTCAGTCTTAGAGCCGGCGATAGCAGCGAGAAGAACCTCGGTGGAGACGTACTCATCGCCCAATTCGCCCGCCAGCTCCTGCGCGCGGGTCAAGACGTTGAGACCGTCGCGGTTAAAGTTCGGGTTCGCCATCCCAGAGCCCTCAGCCTTGGGATAGGAATCCACAAGAGCGCGCGCCTCCTTGAGGACGGTTTCCGGATCGACGCCGGTGGCCTTGAGGACCGGTGCGGCGATGCCGTCTTCTTGGCTAAGGATGGCCGCTAGTAGGTGCGCCGGGCGAATGTCCGGATTGCCGTTGGAAGAGGCGGTCTGCAGCGCCTGCTGTAAGGCCTCTTGGGTCTTGGTGGTGGGGTTGAAAGCACTCATTGCTTCCTCCTTGGAAGTTGTTTATTAGAAGGTTTATTGCCTGATATTTACAACAACGCATCCAAAGTTGAGTTTGTTCCACTCAACTTCAAATTTTCTTTTCTTCCCTGCCTGAGCGTAGCAGACTCAAGTTTTCCTTGCCGTTTAATCGCTTCGCTGAGCACTTAGGCACCGCATAGAAAAGGGAAACCGCACAATCGTGCAAAGTTCCAGACGTAGGCCACCTGGCCTTCCGGCTCAATCCCCAGCTCCACCAACCCGTCGCGAGTTAGCGCCAAAAGCAGGCCGAAGGTGGCGTCAAGTTCAGCGCGGAAGCTGCTCCGACCTGGAGATGATCTCGCGCATGCAGACGGCAGTCAGCCGTCGCCATTCGCTTTTCGGTGGAGCGCTTGGAGCATTCTCTCCGCTGAGATGAGCAAGTGCTACGCCGAGGATCGGTGCGTGATGAGGGAACAATCCGAGAGCACGCGCTCCGGCCTCCTGCTTGCTGATGACCTCACCCGTCGTGAGCGTCGCGTGCATCCGCGCAGGTCCGAGGAGCCGCCATTGAACCCTCCCGGCTCCGAGGGCTCCACGCCCTCTCTCGGTGCGCAGCATCAGCGGCTTCCAGTACCCCAGCAGGTTGTTCAGGGTCCATGGCCGGAGCTCGTCGGGCTGCGGGTCTAGGCCCCAGGTCGAGACGTCCCCTCCCCGTAGCGCGATGCCGCCGTGCTCGAGCTCGTGCCAGATCACGGGATTCACATCGAACGCGCCCCTGGGGTTGAAGATCTCGCCCACGTGGGAAGCGATCGGCTCGATCTGTGTCACAGGGCGCGTGATCTCCGAGTCCCACACGAACGAGGTGTTGCAGCACGCGCTGATGTCCATTCCTCGAACAGCTCGCCCGAGCAGCCGCGGGAGCTGGGAGAGGTGCAGAGCGCGCAGGCGTGGGATCAGGTCGGAGCGCTCCCGCCAGGCGTCATCAAGCGTGGCGATCAGGTCGATGTCGCTGGCCTTCGGGCGATACGCACCCAGCGCAACAGAACCGCCCACCACGACACCCGTGATCGCTCCAGGCAGCAGCCAATCGGCGGCGTCCAGATACGAACGGCCCGCTCGACGAACTTCGTGCGGTAGTGCGACCTCCATGCGCTCATCATACGGAGAAGCCACCTCGAAGCGGCTTCCCTAAACCAGATCGCCCGCGGCCGCGGGCAAGTAGGATGGGCCAGCATGAAGGAATTGGGCGAACACATCCGCAGGCACGCTGACGATTACCGCGATGCGGTGCATCAGCACTTCTTTGCCACCGTCGCGGAGTCGCGCCAAATCTTCGCTCTATCCATGCGTGATACCCACCCGGCACTGGCGCCTGCAGTGGCGTGGATATTGGATGCGGCTGACGATGCCGGCTTCCTCCCAGAAGAGACCATCGAGCGCGTCCGCGAGCTAGGCAAGGAGCACCGCCGCCACGGCTTCCCCACAGAGATTTATCCCAAGTTCGAGGCCTCCCTGAACGAGGGGTTTATCGCGTTGGGACTGACTCAGCACCAGCTAGTGGTGGCAAAGCGCGCCGTCCACACTGTGTGCACCACGATGGCACAGGCGGCGCATGCTGCCGACATCGCCGGCATCGCCCCGGCCCACAGCGCGCAGGTAGTCGCCGTAGAACACCCCAACCGCAATACTGCGGTGGTGCGGCTGGAATCCGGTGCGCCCATCGAATACGAGGCGGGCCAGCATTTTCCCATCACCTCGCAGCTGCTGCCCGGCACCTGGCGCATGCTGACCCCGGCGCATCCGGCGGACACTACGGGCCAGCTGCTCTTCCACATTGCGCTGGCTGGCGACGCCTCCTCTATGCTGGCCAAGGCAAAGCCCGGCGATTGGTGGACCCTGGGTAACCCTGCCGGAAACTTTCCGAACTTGCACGACGGCAAGGCCACCGCGCTCATAAGCTTCGGCACGGGATGGGCGGGCGCCCGCGCCGCTCTCCTAGATTGCTTGGCTGCCGGCGAAGTGCCGAAGAACCTCAGCGTCTACAGCGTGGCTTCTTCCCCTGGCGAACACTACGACACCCACTTCCAGGCTAATCTCCAGGCCCTCTTGCCTGAGCTTTCGTTTCATAACATTTCCCGCAGCGAGCAGGATCCCTGGCTGCTCGGCGCGCAGCCGCAGGCAGAGGGCTTCGCATCCGAAACCGCCGGCGAATCCCAAGACCCAATCGCCGTGGTGCTACGCCACGAGAAGGACCACGAGAAGGACGGAGCCAAGGACAAGCGCTTCATCTTGGTAGGCCCCGCCGACCGAGTCGAGGTGGCACGCGAATCCCTCCTAGCAGCCGGCATCCCAGCTGGCAATATCCACGCCCAATCCTGGCAGCGCGGCCACGAGTGGGCCGCATCCGCCGCAGACCTAGACGGCTGGGAGGACTGGGATGCGTGGGCGGCCTGGAAGAAGTCGGAGTGGACGCAAACTTAAGCCTCGAGGACCGGCAGCGCTTTGCGGGTCAGGGCAACGAGGTCGGAGTCGATCTCGGCGTAGATGATCTCCGGCTCGTAGCCGGCCTCGACTACGCGGGTGCCATCGGGGGCTACAACTACTGAATGGCCAATGCCGGTGGGACCAGAGTCTTGGCCAGCCATCTCCGCGCCGCCTGGACGGGCTTGGCCCGCAGCCACGATATAAGAGGTGGAGTCTAGAGCACGCGCCGCGGTGAGCAGACGCCACTGCTCCAGCTTGCCGGGACCGTCAGCCCAGCTAGTAGGAACGACGATTACCTGCGCGCCCTGGCGAGCCAGCTCCTTGAACTGCTCTGGGAAGCGGATGTCATAACAGGTGGCCACGCCAACGGTAATGCCCGCGACGTCGAAAGCGACTAGCGCCTCACCCGCACGCACGGTATCGGATTCCTTGTAATTGAAGGCGTCATAAGTGTGGATTTTGTCGTAACCGCCAAGAACGTCCGGGCCCGCGATGAGCGCGGTGTTGCTCACGCGGTTGATGGTCTTGCCATCACGCTCAACGGTGTCCGCTGGGCTGAACATGCCAAGCACGACGGTGACCCCCAGCTGCTGCGCTACCGCACGGATGGTGGTGACGAAGGAACCATCAAGGCCCTGGGCCTGCTCGTCTAAGCGGCCAGCCCCGAAGGCCTGGGACGTGGCCTCAGGCAACACGATCAGTTGCGCACCATTCTCAGCGGCCTCACGGATCTTCTCCACGGCCAGCTCAAGGTTCTCCTCGAGGTTACCGCCGGTCAAAATTTGCACTGCTGCTACCAACATGACACCCCAAACTAGCCGAGTCGCGATGAGTTATCCACAGATTTCGCCCTAATCAGAAATTGGGTCTAGAAATTACTGAACTTGGCCCACAAAGCTTGAGGTATGGATTTCTACATCGCTGACAACGCACGCAACACCATCCGCTCCCACATGGGCCAAAGGCACCGCTTCATTACCCCGCCGCCGCCCGAGTATCCGCGCACGGCCAGCGCCCTAGCGCGCGTGGCAAAACACTGGGACGGTCAGCTTGCCGCTAACGCTAAGCAACACGACGCCATGCTCCAAGACCTCGATGAGTTCATCAGGCACAGCAGAAAAATCGATGCCTCCCTAGCCAACAAGCTGGACGGAGGGCTGCCGTGAGACGCGCGCTAAGCCTTTATTTAGCCTCTCAAGAAATGCAGTCTGGCGCTGCTAACCTGCACGTTTTCAAACAAGGACTACACAATAGTTGGCATGACCTAGAAATAATTGGCGCTTTTGCCGACGCCGCGCGCGCCCAGCTGACAAACACCACGGAACAACTCGAACTACCCGCTCAGAGCATGGAGGCTGCGGCAGAGACTCTTCGCGCCTATGCGCCCATCCTGGCTCGGGTCGAACAATTGCGCGCCGAGGCCACCCGCCTGCTAGCACGGATGGATGAGATAGAACCGTGGAGCAGCCAGATAGGCGCGATGCTGAATGCGCTCGATGCTTTGGGCGACGGCCTGGATTGGGCATGCGCCCGAGAAATAGATGCGCTGTGCACGCCAGAGCTGCCTACCGGCGGCGGCTATCTGGAGGATTACGAGGAGCTACCCATCGAGGCCATCCACCAGATGCTTATGAGCACCGCCCCGCCAGAGGCCGTCGCGCTAGCGGAGAGCAATCCGGACGTGCAACTGCTTGAAGCCGGCCCCGGGCGCGTGGCGGCATTGGTTGATCCCGGCCAGCTGGGTACTTCCGCGGCAAGTGTTTCCACCGTGGTCTCCGGGGTGCATTCTTCGGATCCGTCCGGCTGGCAAAGCAGCATCGATCGCGCGCGGGCCGTAGCGCGTGCAACGGGTGGTCCCGCGGTGGCCTGGATTGGCTACCGCGCACCAGACAGCCTCGCACAGGCAGGCCACGATTCCCCGGCGGCACGTGGCGCGCAGGACCTACGTCGCTTTCAGCGCTCATTGGGCAAACGCTTTTCCCGCTCACAGCGGATAGTGGTGGGTTATTCCTATGGTTCCGTCGTGGCAGGAAAAGCCGCAAAGGCGCCCGGCGTGGCCGAAGACGTGGTCTTCGTGGGCAGCCCGGGCACCACCGCCGAAAGCGCCGATGACATTCAGGCGCGCAGTTGGGCCGCGACGAATGCGCACGATCCCATCGGCGTGGTTACCGGCCCGCGCGGTGGCATTCACGGCCCGGATCCGAGCACGCCCAACTTTGGGTCGTCCCCACTACCAGGCGCAAACCGCCTGCCAGGAGACCACATCTCATACTTCAAAGACCCCGCATTTCTGCGGGGTCTCGGAAAGATTGTGAAGGCTAAAAGCTAGCCTTCGTGGCCGGCTTCGCCGCGCCGGCGGCTGCGGCGTGGGGTCCACATAACCACCGACGTCGAGCGCGGCACGTGCACGAGCTCGCCGCGCGGCTGGCGTTCACCAACCCGTTCGCGCAGCTGCTGAACCTCAGCCAGCAATGCATCGCGCTCGGCCTCTAGCTGGTCGCGCTGCTCGGTCAGCTCAATGATGGACTTGATTCCAGCGAGGTTAACGCCCTCGTCGTGCGACAAAGTCTGGATCTTGCGCAGCAACTCGATGTCACGGTCGGAGTAGCGGCGCCCGCCACCCTGAGTACGGGCGGGCGAGACCAAGCCAATGCGATCGTAGGTGCGCAGGGTCTGCGCGTGCATTCCGGACAGCTCAGCGGCAACGGAGATGACATAGACCGCGTTGGCCCCTGCCTGATTTTCCTTGCTCATCGTTGCACCTTCCTTTTATGCGCTACCTGCGGCGCTTCCATGGGCGACTTTGCCTTCCCAGCCCGCGCGCGGGTCGAAACCGGAGTCGCGCTCCGCCTGCGCGTAGGTGCGCAGCGCACTCGTAGCGGCGCCATCAAGGTGGGTCGGGACGGTGACCTGGACGGTAACCAGAAGGTCGCCGGCCTTGCCGCCGCGCTTCTCGATGCCGCGATTGCGCACGCGCAGCGTACGGCCATCGGGAGTGCCCGCCGGCACCTTCACGCGAACCGGCGAACCCAGGGTTGGCACAGTAATGGTGTCACCCAACGCCAATTCCGCGAAGGAAACCGGCACCGTAACATGCAGATCGTCGCCCTCACGGGTGAAAATCTTGTCCGGCTTTACCTTCACCGCAACGAAAAGATCTCCCGCTGGCGTGCCATTGGGGCCTGCCTCGCCCTGACCGGCCAAGCGCACTTTCTGACCGTCGATGACGCCTGCCGGTATACGCACGGTGATAGAGCGCGTGCGATGCACGGTGCCGGAACCATTGCAGTCCGCGCATGGATCCTCAATCTTCTGACCGGTGCCGCCACACTCAGTGCACGGCGCGGAAAAACCGAAGGTTCCGCGGTTCTCAGAGGTAAAGCCAGTGCCCTTACAGTTCTTGCAGGAGCTCGTCTTACCTGACTTGGAACCGGAGCCATGGCACGTGGTGCAGGGGGCGTCACCAGTTAGCTGCAGCGGGATGGTGGTGCCGGTGGCAGCCTCCCGGAATTCGAGGGTTATTTCCGTTTCGACGTCGGCCCCCCGCGACGGCCGAGCTGTGTGGCCAGCACTACCGCCGCGGTTGAAAACGCTACCGAAGATATCCCCAAAACCGCCGCCTTGAGCCGCTCCTCCAGGCGTTCTTCCTCCGAAGAGGTCGGAGAGGTCGAATTCTTCCGCAGATCCTTGGCCCATGTGCGAAGATCGAAACCCGCCGGGGAACCCGGCGCCTCCCATCCGTCCAAACCCACCGCCGTTGCGCAGCATGGCCTTGAACTGGTCGTATTCCTTACGCATCGTGGCGTCGGAAAGCACATCATAGGCTTCGGCAGCGCGCTTAAACTTATCGGCTGCCGCGGGGTTATCCGGGTTGGTATCGGGGTGGTTTTCGCGCGCTAGCTTGCGGTAGCTGCGCTTGATTTCTTCTGGCGTAGCGGACGAGGAGACCCCCAGATCCGCATAATAATCCTTGTCTGCCCATTCGGGTTTGGCGCTCACTGGGCATCCCCTCCTTCCTTGAAACCGCCAGCTTTGGCGGCTATTGGGGACAAAATATAACTAAATAAGATTTGTTCTAAGTTCACTAAACAGTGAAATGGCGCCAAGGCATTTGTTTGTTTAAGCCCTGACGCCACCTCGCACTATTCGGAAGCAGATTCCGAACCGGCAGATTCAGCACTGCCCTCGCCGGCCTCCGTGGAGGCGTCCGGTGCATCCGCGATGATTACCATCGCGGTGCGCACCAGCTTCTCGCCTACCTTGTAGCCACGGCGTAGAACGGTACCGACTGCCTGCTCGCCACCACTAGAGAGATCCTGCACAGCCTCATGGATTTCCGGGTCGAAGGCGTCGCCTTCTTCGCCGAATGGCTGCAGCTGGTTCTTCTCCAGCACGCCGGAGAGCTTGTCGGAGATAGCCTTCAGTGGGCCCTCCTCGAGGTCGCCGTGCTGACGTGCGAGCTCTAGGTCATCAAGGATAGGCAGGAATTCTGCCAGGACTTTGGCCTTGGAAGCCTCGATGACAGCCTGGCGCTCGCGCTCGGTGCGGCGGCGGTAGTTGGTGTACTCCGCATTCAGACGCTGCAGATCCTCGGTGCGCTCAGCCAGCTGCGCCTCTAGGGAGTTGCCCTGGTCAGCGGCAACGTCGGCTGCTGCCTCAGCCTGGTCGGCTGCGTCTTCTGCGGAGACGTCGGCAAGCGCGGCTTCCAGATCCGCATCCAAAGTTGGATCAAGTTCTGCCTCGTCGGCGGAGTCAGCCTGCGCGTCCTGTGCAGCCTGAGCCTCTTGCGCTTCCGCGGCAGCTGCCTCAGCGCGGTCCGCCGAGGTTACCTCTGGATCAGTGTTGTCCGGGTCGCCTGGGTTTTGCGGCATTCCGCTGTTCTGAGTCATTACTTGTCGCCATCCTTGGTCTCGTCTTCGTCGACTACCTCTGCGTCAACAACGTTTGGGTCGGACTCGGCACCAGCTGCGGCGCCCTCAGCACCGGCCTCAGCGGCCTGTGCCTCGTAGATCTGCTTGCCCATCTCCTGGGAGACGGTGCCCAGCTTCTCAACTGCGGACTTGATGGCCTCGATGTCATCGCCCTTCAGAGCCTCATCGACGGCGTCGGCAGCCTCGGTGACCTGGGCCTTAACGTCCTCGGAAACCTTGTCGGAGTTCTCATCCAGGAACTTGCGGGTCTGGTAGGAGGTGGACTCTGCCTGGTTACGCAGCTCCTGCTCCTCGCGGCGCTTCTTATCCTCTTCGGCGTGTGCCTCAGCGTCCTTGACCATGCGGTCGATCTCTTCCTGGGACAGGCCGGAACCATCCTGAATCTTGATGGTGTTTTCCTTGCCGGTGCCCTTGTCCTTAGCGGAAACGGAGACGATGCCGTTGGCGTCGATGTCGAAGGTGACCTCGATCTGTGGGACGCCACGCGGTGCCGGAGCGATGCCACCGAGCTCGAAGGAGCCGAGCAGCTTGTTAGCGGAAGCCATCTCGCGCTCACCCTGGAAGACCTGGATCTGAACGGAAGGCTGGTTGTCTTCCGCGGTGGTGAAGGTCTCGGACTTCTTGGTCGGAATAGTGGTGTTGCGCTCGATGAGCTTGGTCATCACGCCGCCCTTGGTCTCGATGCCGAGGGACAGTGGGGTGACGTCGAGAAGCAGCACGTCCTTGACCTCGCCGCGCAGAACGCCTGCCTGCAGAGCAGCGCCCACTGCAACGACCTCGTCCGGGTTAACGCCCTTGTTTGGCTCGCGGCCGGTCAGTTCCTTGACCAGCTCGGAAACAGCCGGCATACGGGTGGAACCGCCGACGAGAACGACGTGGTCAACCTCGGACAGGGACAGGCCTGCGTCCTTGATGACCTGGTTGAACGGAGCCTTGGTGCGGTCCAGCAGATCCTGGGTGATCTTCTGGAACTCGGTACGGGACAGGGTCTCATCCAGGAAGAGCGGGTTCTTCTCGGAGTCAACGGTGATGTACGGCAGGTTGATGTTTGCGGACTGGGAGGAAGACAGCTCGATCTTTGCCTTCTCAGCAGCCTCGCGCAGACGCTGCAGGGCCATCTTGTCCTTGGTCAGGTCGATGCCGTTAGCGGACTTAAACTTCTCAACGAGCCAGTCCACGATGCGCTGATCCCAGTCATCGCCACCGAGCTGATTGTCACCAGCGGTTGCCATAACCTCAACGACGCCGTCGCCGATTTCCAGCAGGGAAACGTCGAAGGTGCCGCCGCCCAGGTCGAAGACCAGGATGGTCTGCTCCTGCTCGCCCTTCTCCAGGCCGTAAGCCAGTGCAGCTGCGGTTGGCTCGTTGACGATACGCAGAACGTTCAGGCCCGCAATCTGGCCGGCTTCCTTGGTGGCCTGACGCTGGGAGTCCTCGAAGTATGCCGGGACGGTAATAACAGCATCGGTGACGTCCTCACCGAGGTATGCCTCAGCGTCGCGCTTGAGCTTCATCAGTGTGCGAGCGGAAATCTCCTGCGGGGTGTACTTCTTGTCATCGATATCGATGGTCCAGTCGGTGCCGATGTGGCGCTTGACGGAGCGGATGGTGCGATCAACGTTGGTGACCGCCTGGTTCTTCGCGGACTGGCCGACGAGGATTTCACCGTTCTTAGCGAAAGCCACGACGGACGGGGTGGTGCGAGAACCCTCGGAGTTAGCAATAACGGTGGCTTCGCCACCTTCCAGTACGGATACGACCGAGTTGGTGGTACCGAGGTCAATTCCTACTGCGCGTCCCATGATCTTTTCTCCTTGCTTGGTTGGGTTTGTTCTTAACTTGATAATGCGCGACTCAACTTCTGACGCGTCCAGTCAGAGACTCTAACAGAAGCAACACTCAAAGTCATCCAAACCTGAGCGCCGGTCACTCAACCTACACAACGCGGACAAACTCAAAGTTGTTCCCGATCGACTCAACTTTTTTATTTATTGCCAGCACGCTGGGGAAATGAAGCTGCTCAATTGGCGGCTCACCCCACTGGGACGATTGCTGGCTCTCCGTCCGCATTCACAACGCGGACTGCCAAGCCGTAAAGATCCTCGATCAGGGCAGGGTTAATGACATCGCGCGGCGCGCCCGCATCCCGCACCGTTCCATCTTTCATCGCCACGACGTAATCGGCATAACGCAACACATGCGCCAAGTCATGAATTACCGCAACGAGGGTCTTGCTACCCGCCAGCTCTTTCATCAACTTCATGAAGGAATGCTGATACCCAATATCCAAGGCACTCGTTGGCTCATCCAAGAAAAGTACAGGCGTTTCCTGTGCGAGAGCCATGGCCAGCCAAGCGCGTTGACGCTGACCACCTGACAACGCCGCCACCTCGGCCTCTTCCAATTCCTCAAGGCCTACCTCCGCTAGCGCACGACTAACAGCACGCTCGTCTTCCTGGCTCCTCCACCCCATAAATCCTTGGTGAGCGAAGCGCCCTCGCGCAACCAATTCTCGGACATTAATCCCCTCAGGGGCTACGGATTGCTGCGACATCACAGCAACGCGCTGGGCATATTTTCGCCGCGAGAGTAAAGCTGCGTCTTCTTGACCAATATGCACCGCACCTGCGCTCGGTGTTTCTAACCGCGCAAGCACCTTCACCAGGGTGGACTTTCCACAACCATTCGGGCCAATGATGGCTGAGAATTTGCCCGCGGGGAAAGACACATCCACCGAGTCGAGAATTAACGGGGCAGTTCTCCTATAGGACATGCTCAACCCCTCAGCCCGCACGCTCGGCGCACCGTCACACACTTTTTGTTCGTTCATTTTTACCGGCCTTTCACGCGCGCAAATCGGGATTGCCACAACAGCAGACCCGCAAGGTAGATGCCACCAGCACAGACAGTTACAAGGCCGGCGGGCAAAGTAATAGGGAAAAATAGGCGCTGCCCCGCTAAGTCAGCAGCGAGCAAGAAAAGAGCGCCGAGCACTCCTGAAGCCAACACCGGTGTCCTGTCTGGACGCGAGAGCAACCGAGCCATATGAGGGGCCGCGAGGGCGATAAATGAGATTGGGCCCGCTATCGCCGTCGATACAGCGACAAGAACTGTGCCAACCAGAACCATCACCACACGTGCACGATTCACGTTCAACCCCAACGAACTCGCCGTGCTATCCCCCAGGGCAAGTGCGTCGCACCAGCCACGCAGCAGCAACCCAGCGACGCACGCCACGCCTCCGAGCACCCCCAAGGGGATAACGTAGCCCCAGGACACAGCATTCAATGTTCCAGCCGCCCAAGTCGCCGCACCTAAGGATTGCTCCAACTCGCCGCTTAGAATCAGCCACTTGTTTATTGCTGAAAGAAAGAACGTCACTCCAATCCCCACCACAATCAGCCTTGCTCCCGTGAGCCTTCCGGCAAATGAAAGCCCCATGATGAGTAACGCAGTGACAGTCCCACCCACCAACGCGCCTAGCGCAATATTAAATGCGGAACTAAAGCCCGCCAAGGATACCGCGATGACACCGGTATAGGCACCGGTATTAAACCCGATGATGTCGGGCGAGCCCAGAGGATTGTGGGTGAGGATCTGAAAGATGGCGCCCGCTATGCCCAAACACATTCCTACGACAATCGCGGCAACCACCCGCGGAGCACGCCATTGCCACACGACGGTGGCCGCAAAGTCAGTGCTATTGGGATTCGTAGCCACGGACCACAACGCTGCGCTATCCTGCCCGGCACCAGGCGAGAAGAGCGAATAGGCAGCAATAGCTAGCGCGACGATCACAATACCTGCAAAGGACAAAACACTTCTCACGCTCACAACCACAACCTCCTTCCAGCGCGATGGGACAACGCAATCAATACTGGGGCACCAATGAGCGATACCGCGACGCCAGCCGGCAACTCGGCCGCGATAAGAAAGCGACCAACAATGTCAGCACCCAACAAGAACAGAGGCCCGACCACGGCAGAGGCAGCGAGTTGCGCCCGCTCTTCATAAATTCCGCACAGCCTGACCACATGCGGAATAACCAAGCCAACAAATACAATCACCCCCGCTGCCGCTGTGGCCGTAGCCGCCAAGACCGTTACCGCTGCGATAAGTCCCAAGCGCGTCATCTTGAGGTTGATCCCAAGACTCGCCGCGGCTTCATCCCCCAAAGCAAGGGGCGGCAAGTGACGCGCAAAGACAATCAGCAGCACCACACCAACTGCTAACCCGCCGGACGTAATCGCCACCGGTGCCCACGAGGCCACGTCAACAGAGCCCGTCACCCAAGCGCGGATACGTGCGAAAGAGTGAGGATCTACCAGGATGAGAGCTGAAGAAAGGCCTTCACATACCGCTCCGATAGCTACACCAGCGAGTATCAGCCGGAGAGGATCGACATCTCCCATCCTGCCACGCCCCACCGCGGTTACCAGCAGCATAGTCACTGCTGCACCGATAATGGCTGCGAAAGAAAAAGCTACAGGAGACTGCCATCCCCACCAACCCAAGGCAATGGCCGCGGCCAAGCTGGCGCCGACGTTGATGCCGAAGACTCCGGTATCTGCCAACGGATTGCGAGTCATAATCTGCAGAACTGCGCCAGCTAGAGCGAGGGCACAGCCCGCACAAACGGCAACCACGGTACGGGGAAGTCGCCTCTCCCACACGATCGAAGCAGCAATGCTTGGCTGCCCGCGAAGGGCCGATATCACGTCACTCAAGGGTATGCTACGCGCACCCACGGCCAGTGATAGCGCCACACCGATACAGAGAACGGCAACACCAGCAGCCACTACCCAACCAAGACGTCGATGATTTGTTTTCCGGCCACTCGCCTCTAGTTCCACCGCCGCCATCACTTAAAAACCTTCACACGCTCAAGTTTCCTTAGTTTGACCTAATTTAGGTTAGGCTACCCATTATGGATCTTCAAAAGAAAATCGACCCCCACACTCCGCTCCTCCGTCTCACCGCCGTTGGTCTTGCCACAGCACTGGCACTCACTGGCTGCGCCAGCCTCGAAAACACCGATTCAAACGCCGACACTTCCACCCCATCCTCCTCACCGTCAGAGAAAAAATCAGGAAACTCCAATTCAGCCTCGGGAAATGACTCCGTGGCAACCGGTGGCGAAGGCTTTGCCGGAGCCGGAGAGAAGACCCGATCCTTCGGCAGCGATGCAGCCCCCGGTCAGTTCCCCCGCACAGTCACGCATGCCCGCGGCACAACCGAGCTCAAAGAAAAGCCCCAACGGATAGTCGTTCTCGAAAGCGGTGAACTCGACTCCGTCCTAGCCCTGGGCATGAAACCCGTCGGCATGACCACATCGAAGGGTCAGAACCCCATTCCTGAATACATGGCCGACCAAGCAAGCGGCATCGACACGGTAGGCACGGTCCACGAAGTCAATATGGAAAAAATCGCTTCCCTACAGCCCGACCTCATCATCGGCTCGCAGCTGCGCCTGGATAAATACTACGACCAACTCAATTCCATTGCCCCCACTGTTTTCTCGATTCGACCCGGATACACGTGGAAAGAAAACTTCCGACTGATCGGGGAAGCCCTCGGCGAGGAAGAACGCACGGAACAAGTCATGGCCGACTATGACAAGAAAATCGAAGAAGTAAAGAAGGCCATTAAGGACGGGCCGGCTAGCGAAGACACCACCGTCACCATTCTGCGCTTCATGCCAGGCAAGGTACGCCTTTACGGGCGCCTTTCGCTCATTGGAACGGTGCTTGATGACGCCGGCCTCGCCCGCCCCGCCAACCAGGACATCGAAGAGCTCGCTACGGAAATCTCACCGGAGAGCATTGACCAAGCGGACGCTGACTACATCTTCTACTGCAGCTACGGCGATCCTTCCGCCACCGGCCAAGACACTGCCATTGCCACTGAAGCTTTCCAGCAGCTTCCAGCGGTCAAAGATGGCCATGCCATCGAGGTCAGTGATGACACGTGGGCTCTCGGCTTAGGACCTCTGGGCGCACAGAAGATCGCTGCTGATCTCGCGGAGTATCTCAGCCACTAACGCGGGGGTAGCGACCTCCCCTCAAAACAACACCTGTGGGATTGACTCACCCCAACTTAAGGGGCTAGCTTTCATGTAAGCGAGATGGGTTACACGTCTACGATTTTTGTGCGGCGGGCCATATCACGGTCACCGATTTCTCGCTAATCAGGCCAGGCTGCTGCCTGGCTGCTCCCCACATACAAGAAGGGTGGTCGCACATGAATGCTCATTTCATTAGGCAGCGTCGTTCTTCCGACCGGCCACCGGTTGTGTACGCCAGCGTTAAATAAGCACCTCTTTTTCACACAGACTGAACGGCACGGCGCAGAGTGTGCGCCCGTGTTGGACTAGAAAGTCTGCCATTTCTGCTTTCCGAAAGGCCGCACCAGTGCGCCTTAAGACCCATAAAGGTTGTAATCCATGACTAACGATGCTCACACCCCCGTGCCCGAATCCACCGACATTGACGCCGTGCTGATCGACGCCGCCGCGGCCCAAGCCCACTCCTGGCTCGCCTCCACCGCCGACGAGCAGGACCCGGCCACAGAACAACTCGCAGACTTATTGCGCAACCCGGACGGGGTGGCCTTCACCATGGACTTCGTTGACCGCGTCATGCGCCCAGAAGACGATAAGGTCGCGGCCCACGCGCTGAAGTCCGTCACCACCACCTACGATGCTTCCTTCCTCGGCCTCATCAACGGATCGCTGGTGGGCCTGGGTGGTTTCTTCGGACCGATCCTGCCGAACCTGGTCATGCCGCTGGCGCGCATGCGCATGCGCCAGATGGTGGGACACCTGGTGCTCGACGCCGAGAGCGATGCCCTGAACAAGACCTTGGACAAGGCCGCCGAGTCCGGCGAGCAGCTCAACCTCAACCTCCTCGGTGAGGCGGTGCTGGGCGACGACGAAGCGCGCTCCCGCGCCGAGCGCACCCTCAAGCTCATCCAGAACCCGCGCGTGACCTACGTGTCCGTCAAGGCTTCTTCCATGGTGGCCCAGCTCAACCCATGGGACATCGATGGTTCCGTCGAGCGCCTGAAGGAGCGCTTGCGCCCACTGTATGAAGAGGCCGTCAAGCGCTCTCCTAACGTATTCATCAACCTGGATATGGAGGAGTACCACGACCTTCACCTGACCATCCGCCTGTTCAAGGAGCTGCTCTCCGAGCCGGAATTCAAGAACCTAGAAGCTGGCATCGTCTTGCAGGCTTACCTGCCAGATACCTTCGAGGCCCTGCAGGAAGTAGCGGAGTTTGCCAAGGAGCGCGTGGCAACCGGCGGCGCCAAGGTCAAGGTCCGCATCGTGAAGGGCGCGAACCTGTCCATGGAGCACGTCCAGGGTGAGGTCCATGGCTGGCCGGTTGCTACCTACACCGACAAGGCAGACGTGGATGCGAACTACTACCGCCTGCTGGATTACATCGTGCGCCCGGAGTTCGCCGACTCCGTGCGTATCGGCGTTGCTACCCACAACCTGTTCACCGCGGCTTTGGGCTACGAGCTCGGCAACGCCCGCGGCGTGCTGCACATGCTCGACTCCGAGATGCTGCAGGGCATGTCCCCGGCACAGCAGGCTGCAGTCCGCGAGGTCTACGAGGGGCGCCAGATCCTCTACACCCCGGTCGTCCACGCGGAGGACTTCGACGTCGCCGTGTCTTACCTAGTCCGCCGCTTGGAGGAGAACTCCGCCAGCCAGAACTTCCTCTACGCGCTGTTCGCGCCGGATGAGCCGGAGCGCGATTCCCGTGGCAACAAGCGTGCTGGCACCCCGATTGAGCAGCAGGAAGCTCACTTCCGCGCGGCAGTAGAAAACCGCTGGGAGACCTTCGCCGGCCCAGAGCGCACCCAGAACCGCATCGAAGAAGAGGCTGCGGGTGAAGGCCGCCAGGCCCCACGCGGTGGCCGCTTCACCAACGAGCCGGACACCGACCCAGCCCTGGAAGCCAACCGCGAGTGGGCGCATAAGCTGCTGAGCCAGGACCCAGGCCACCACGGCATCGACGAGGTCACTGATCCGGAGGCCGTCAACGCTGCCGTAGCCACCGCCTCTTCGCTTGCCGACGCATGGAGCTCTAGGTCCGGCGCAGAGCGCGCTGCCGTCCTCGAGACCGTGGCAGACAAGCTGGCGGCTACCCGCTCCCGTCTCATCAACGTCGCAGCCTACGAGGCCAACAAGACCATCACGCAGACCGACCCAGAAATCTCTGAGGCCATCGACTTCGCCGTCTACTACGCACACTCTGCTCGCCTGCTCGATGAGGCACGCTCTAAGTTCACCCCGAACCGCGTCACCGTGGTCACCCCACCGTGGAACTTCCCTATCGCTATTCCGGTAGGCGGCATGCTCTCCGCCCTAGCTGCGGGTTCCGCCGTCATCATCAAGCCGGCGCCACAGGTTGTCCACTGTGCCAAGGTGGCAGTCGAGTGCGTACACGCCGCGTTGGAGGAGCACGGCCTCGACCGCGACCTCGTCCAGCTCGTGCTCACCGATGAGGGCGAAGCAGGCAAGGCTCTCATCTCCCACGCGGATGTCGATGCTGTCATCCTGACCGGCGCATCCGATACCGGCAAGCTCTTCCGCTCCTGGCGTCCAGAGATGAACCTGATGGCGGAGACCTCCGGCAAAAACGCGCTCATCATCACCCCGGCTGCGGACCCTGACCTGGCTATTGCGGATCTTTATCTCTCCGCATTCGGCCACTCTGGTCAGAAGTGCTCTGCTTCCTCCCTGGTCATCTTCGTCGGCGCCGCCGGCACTTCCGAGCGCCTGCGCGGCCAGCTTCTCGACGCCGTGCGCACCCTCAAGGTAGGCCCAGGCTATGACATCACCACCACCATGAACGGCCTGGCCGAGGCACCAAGCGAGAAGCTGCTGCGCGGTCTCACCCAGCTGGAGCCAGGCGAGAGCTGGCTGCTCAAGCCGGAAAAGCTCAATGAGGAAAGCACCCTGTGGTCCCCAGGCATCCGCGATGGTGTGAAGCCGGGCTCCTGGTTCCACCTCAACGAGTGCTTCGGCCCAGTGCTCGGCATCATGCACGCCGAAACCCTCGAGCAAGCCATCGAGTGGCAGAACTCCACCGGCTACGGTCTGACCGGCGGCATCCACTCCCTCGACGACGATGAGATCCAGTACTGGATCGACAACGTCGAGGTCGGCAACGCCTACGTCAACCGCGGCATCACTGGCGCCATTGTCCAGCGTCAGTCCTTCGGCGGCTGGAAGAAGTCCGTCATGGGCCCAGGTGCCAAGGCAGGCGGCCCGAACTACGTCGCGCAGATGGGCACCTGGGCAGACGGCGAGCTGCGCCCACGCGAGGTCGACGTCCCAGCGGCGGTGGCCAACGAGCTGCGTAACCTGGCAGGCCGGGCCGCGCTTTCCGACGCCGACGTCGAGTGGCTCTGGCGCGCCGCCGAGCTCGACCAGCTGGCCTGGATGGAAGAATTCGGCCGCGACCATGACCGCACCGGCCTGATTTCGGAGGCAAACATCTTCCGCTACGTGCCGCTGCTAGACAAGCTGCGCGTGCGCATCGGCGAAGGCTTCGCACTGCGCGACGTCATCCGCCAGGCACTCGCCGCCGCAGTCACCGGAACCAAGGTGGAGTTCTCCGCTACCCCGGCCGTCGCAGAGCAGCTCGCGGTGCTGGGCATCGAGGTGCGCCAGCTTTCCGATGCCGCCTTCGCATCCGAGCTCTCCCGCGCCGAGTCTGCCCGTGTACGCACGCTCGGCGCCGTCGCGGACACCGCTCGCGAGGCAGCCGTGGAGTCCAACTCCGTCATTCTTGACCAGCCAGTTCTGGCCGACGGCCGTCGTGAGCTGCTGCCTTACCTGCTGGAACAGGCCGTATCGGTGACCATGCACCGCTTCGGCATCATCCGCTCCGTCGCCGGCATCGAGCGCTAACCCGGCGCCCAGCCGCTACCAGCAGCCAACCGTGGCTGCGTAGCAATCGCCCGTCTCCTGCACTTTTAGGAGACGGGCAGATGTATTCATATGGCAAGATAGGTCAGGTGAATTCCAAAGATACATCTGCCTCATCTGCCAAAGACTCCGTGGCAGTCCCACAGGGCGCCGAGAATGCCGAGCACCGGCTACCGCAGCCACTCGTCAGCAATGACGCCGAGAGCGTGGGCTCCGATGCGCCGAAGCCGATTCGTGAGGATCTGAAGACGGAGGTCTTAGCAAAAGATTTCCGCACGCTGGCAAAGGCCTCTGGTCGATTTATCCTCATCATCGCGGCTGCGGCCATTGCTGGTTACCTGCTGAAGTTCCTATGGACCGGCCTCCTGCCAGTCATCCTGGCCATCTTGGTCGCCACGGTCCTCTACCCTGTGACCGCATGGATGCGCACGAAGCTGCGCTTCCCCGGCGCGCTGGCCGCTGCCACGACTCTGCTGGGCTTCTTCGCCATCGTCACCGGCATCTTCGCCGCAATGGCGCCGACCGTGAAAAACCAGAGCCAGGACTTAATCCACCAGGCCCAAGGCGGCATCGATGAGCTCATCAAGCTCGGCGAGAAGCTCCCTGTCGATATTGATGAGACCAAGGTTCAGCAACTCATCGATGATGTAACCAACGCGGTTAAGGGCCAAGCCTCCAACATCGCCACCGGCGTCATGAGCGGCTTCTCCACGGTCAGCTCCATCGTGGTGACCATCGTCATCATGCTCTTCCTGACCTTCTTCTTTATTAAGGAAGGCGAGAAGTTCCTACCGTGGATGCGCAAATACACCGGATTCCCAGCCGGTTGGCACATGACTGAGCTGTGCAACCGCATTTGGAAGACGCTCTCGGGCTACATCCAGGCCCAGGCCACCGTCGCGCTTGTCGATGCCGTTCTCATCGGCCTCGGCCTCATGGTCCTGCAGGTACCGCTGGCATTCGTCATCGGTGTCGTGACTTTCTTCGCGAGCTTCATTCCGCTGGTCGGTGCGATTACCGCCGGTGCCCTCGCCGTTATCGTGGCCCTGGTTTCCCACGGCCTGACAACCGCACTGCTTGCCCTGCTCGTGGTCGTTGCAGTCCAGCAGATTGAGGGCAATGTCCTACAGCCGATCCTGCAGTCCAAGGCTATGGGCCTGCACGCTGCGGTCATCCTTCTGTCTGTCACGGTGGGCTCTGCGCTGGCTGGCATTATCGGCGCATTCCTCGCGGTGCCGGTGGCGGCGACCATTGGCGTCACCTTCCGTTACCAGGCGCTGGTTACCGCCATTCGCGCTGGTGAAGTTGACCCGAACGAGGCGGAGATTGTCACCGGTGCCCCGAAGCCGAAGCGCAAGGCCCGCCTGCAGAAGCAGAAGGAAGACTCCGAAGCCCACATCGATGCTTCCGGCAGCAGCCCAGAGCTCGACGCCGCCCGATCCGTGGAGAAACTCGACCCGGATTCCCCACGCGCCAAGGTCCGCGAGCTCTACAACATGATTGCGCCGAAGGCTTCCGCTTAGTCCTCTTCGCGGCCCCGCTCTCCAAATGGTGAGGTCGCCCCACAACTCCTGCGGCTACAGTTACCTGCTGGGGCGCATGTTGCGTGACCTCACCATTTGTTCCTCACCATTTGGGGTCGGGCCATCTAAGGTCGGGCCAAATTGCACCGGCCCCAACTCCGCCGAGCTAGGAGCGCGGTAGAAAGCCCAATTCCCGCACAGCATCAGCTAGCTCATGTGCTGCTCGCGGAAGCGCATCATCCCAGGCGCCAACGGAGGACTCGTTAGCTGGGTCAGATACTTGCTTCAACAGGGTGACTGGTACGCCGAAACGCTGACACACTGCGGCGATGGCGTAGCCCTCCATGTCACAAAGTCCAGAGTCGACAGCCAAGCGGTCACGAGTGGCGGTGTCAGAAACAAACATGTCACCAGTGGCCAGGCCCTGAGCCGGGAACTTGCCGCTCGTGGGAAGCTCAATAACCGCAGGCAGCAGGTAACGGGAGATATCGCTTAACACTTTGAGCTGAAAGTCGTGTTTGACCACGCGATCAACCTCATAGACTCCATCCAGCCCATCGCGCAGCGCGCCCACCGTGCCGATGTTGACCACGCGCTCCGGCAAAGTACCCTCCTCACGCGCGACGGTGAGGTACTCAGTGAGCGAAATTGCCGCAGGCAGAGTACCAATCCCCGTAACGAGTAAAGGCGTGCCTTCCGGAAGAGCGGCTGCTTCTTTATCGACGGCAGCAACAAACAGAATGCGGGCGCTGTAATCAATCACATTAAAGAATTCTACCGTTACACCGGTGAAGCCTTAGCCGCGCAGGCGCTTGCCCACGAAGCCCGCGGCCAGAGTGTTGCCATTGGCCTGGTCGATGAGCAAGAAGTTACCCACCGCGCCGCGCGCCGCGTAGCCTTCAACAGGCAGCTCAGCCTGCGTTTGCACGGTGATGTACGCGATATCGTTGAGGCTCGCCTTCTCCGGCGCCTCATCGTCAGCCACACCATCCAAGTCCAGGATGCGGTCTACCGATGCCACGCGGGCCTTGACCAGCGAGGTTCCATAGCGCAGCTTGAGCATCTGCCCCGGCGTGATGTCCTTTTCTGTGAGCACCACCGCAGTCGCAGCAAACTCACGGACATCGGCCGGGCGGGCGCTGCCCGCCAGCAGGTCACCACGAGTTAGGTCAATTTCATCGGCCAAACGCAGCACCACCGAATCACCGGCGGTCGCGCGCTCCTCGGGGCCAAGTTCCCCGTCGGTGGTGTCGATGTGAGTGACCGTCGTCGTCCGACCATGCGGCGCGGTCACCTCGTCACCGACCGCAACCGTGCCCGCCTTGATGCGTCCCGCGTAGCCGCGGTAGTCAGAGGCATGCTCGCGAATCACGTGCTGAATGGGGAAACGGAAATCCAGCTCCTCCGCGCGGCCACCGGCCACCGGGATGGTCTCAAGGGTTTCCAGCACCGTCGAGCCGGTGTACCACTGCATCGACGCGGATTTCTCCACGACGTTATCGCCCTTCAGCGCGGAAATCGGGATGACCGTGGAATCTGTAATTCCCAGGCGACGTGCAATCTCACCGAACTCCGCCTCAATCGCGCGGAACGTCGCCTCATCATAATCCACCAGGTCAATCTTGTTGACTGCAAGAATCACGTGGCGCACGCCCAGCAGCGCAGCCACGTTCAGGTGGCGACGCGTCTGCTCGACGACGCCGTGTCGGGCGTCGATAAGCAGCACCACTGCCTGGGAGGTAGACATGCCGGTGACCGTGTTGCGTGTGTACTGCACATGGCCCGGGGTATCCGCCAAGATGAAGGTGCGCTTGTCCGTCGCAAAGTAGCGGTAGGCCACATCGATCGTGATGCCCTGCTCGCGCTCGGCACGCAGGCCGTCGACAAGCAAGCTCAAATCCATGCCGTCGAAACCGCGATCCGCCGAGGAGCGTTCCATGGATTCTACCTGGTCCGCCAGCACAGACTTGGTGTCATAAAGAAGGCGGCCAACGAAGGTGGACTTACCGTCGTCCACAGAACCCGCAGTGCACAGGCGCAGCGTCTCGCGGGTGGTGAGGCGTTCGACGAGTGAAGAATTAGTCATCAGAAGTAGCCTTCCTTCTTGCGGTCTTCCATGGCGGATTCAGAAAGTTTGTCATCCGCGCGGGTCGCGCCGCGCTCGGACAGGGTGGAAACGGAAATCTCCGCCAGGATTTCCTCCGGGGTCGAGGCCGTGGATTCAACGGCGCCAGTGCAGGACATATCGCCCACGGTGCGATAACGCACGGTCTTCTTTTTAAGCTCCTCGCCCTCGCGCGGGCCGCCCCACTCGCCTGGGCACAGCCACATGCCATTGCGATTGAACAGCTCGCGTTCGTGGGAGTAATAGATGGAAGGAAGCTGCAGCTCGCGTGCGCCGATGTACTCCCAGATATCGGACTCGATCCAGTTGGAGATTGGGAAGACGCGCACGTTCTCACCGGCCATCTTGCCGCCGTTGTAGAGATCCCACAGCTCTGGGCGCTGGCGGCGCGGATCCCAGCCGCCAAAGGAATCGCGGATGGAGAAGATGCGTTCCTTCGCACGCGCCCGCTCCTCGTCGCGGCGGGCGCCGCCCAGCACGGCATCGTACTGGCGCTGCGCGATGGTTTCAACCAGCGGCACCGACTGCAGCGGATTGCGTGTACCATCAGGGCGTTCCTGCAGCTCGCCGCGGTCAATCCAATCTTGTACCTTAGCCACGTGCAGGCGCGCACCGGTCTCAGCAACCAAGCGGTCACGGAATTCGATGACCTCCGGGAAGTTATGCCCGGTATCAACGTGCAAAAGCTCGAAAGGCACCACCGCCGGCGCAAAAGCACGGCGCGCCAATTCGAAGACCACCACGGAATCCTTGCCGCCGGAGAAAAGCAGGCCGACCTTATCGAACTGGCCTGCTACCTCGCGCAGGATGTGGATGGACTCATTTTCCAAGTCCTTTAAGTGGGGCGAAAGTGTGTTTTTCTGTGTCATTCGTGCAACCCGCATTCTGTCTTGCCGTCTCCAAAAATCCTGCCGGAACGAGCGTCCTCGCCCTTACCCACCGGGAAGGTCAAAGGCGCACAGCCGATAGAGCGATAGCCTTTCAGCGTCAAGGGATGGATAATCAGATCATTGTCCGCAATATAGCGATCCGTATCTTCCAAATCCCAGGTAATCATCGGCGAAATCTTTAACCTTCCGTGCTGGTCCAGGCTCAGCGCTGGGGCCGTGGCGCGATGTTCAGAATCCGCGCGGCGCAGACCGGTCACCCAACCAACGTATGGATCCATCGCTATGTTCAGCGGTTCCACTTTGCGCATACGGTTATATGCGCTGGTATCACGTGCATATAGCCTCGGACCATAGATTTCGTCCTGTTCCTCCGGGCTCAGCAGCGGTTTCACGCGGACAAGGGGGAGATCCGCATAGCGCTCCTCAACCTCGTTGGCCACAGCCAACGTCTCCGGAAAGTGCCAGCCAGTGTCGATAAAGAGCAGGTCTGCGTCCAGCTGTGCGCGGTGCGCGAGCTCCGCCAGCACCGTGTTTTCCATCGACATCGTCACTGCCAGCCGGCCCGGCGCGTGCTCTGCAGCCCACGCCATGATGTTTTCGGCGGATTCTGCATAGAGCTTGTCCGCCCATTCATCGACAAGGCGCTCGTTTTTCGCGGCAATATCTTGGTTGAGCGGCGCGGTATCGCGCGTGCCTTCCGGGCTAATGCTGGGGTCGCGGTAGGGCTTGTCGCCGTCCAGCAGGTTTAACGATTGGGTCATGCCGACTCACTTTAGGCAAGGCGGCGCATTCGTGCAGAAGAAACTGCGCGCTGAGCACGTGAATAGGCCGATGAGCTTGGGGCAATGCAAGAATAAAAATTGCCAGAACTGAACAGCTCGGACTAGATTATTAGACAACACGGTCTATAAACAATAAACCAAGGAGGTTTCCATGCAGCGTGTCGCAATCGTCGGCGATGGCCCGGCGGCGCTATCCACAGCTGAAAGGCTCATCGGCGCCGGCATGTGCGTGGACCTCGTCTGTGCCAGCCCACCGAGCAGCCCGAAGACTGGGCCACCGTCACCCGCCGCGCGCAACTTGCGCCAGTCTGCTTTTAGCACTCAAACTTGATTCAGCCGATACCACCTGCACGCGGCTAGTCACATTCTTCACATTCGCATTAGACTCGACCGAGTTAATTTCAATTCTTAAGTAAAGGTCGGTCTAGTGGAGCTAGTTCGCATTCTGGTCTCTCGATCAAAACCCTATGGTGGCTTCGTGCTTGCAGTCATTGTGCTCCAAGCACTATCCACCGCCGCCACCTTGTATCTGCCCTCGCTCAACGCTGACATCATCGACAACGGCGTGGTCAAGGTGGACATCGACTATATCTGGCACACCGGCGGCATCATGCTCGCCGTAGCTTTCGCCCAAGTCATTACCGCCGTCGCCGCCGTGTGGTTTGGAGCCCGCACCGCCATGGGCGTCGGCCGCGACCTGCGCAGCGAGGTCTTTCGCCGCGTCGCTCGTTTCTCCGCCGAGGACATGGGCCACTACGGCACGCCCACCCTCATCACGCGCGGCACGAACGACGTCCAGCAGGTGCAGATGGTTTACCTGATGATGTTGGACTTCATGGTGGCCGCACCCATCATGTCCATCGGCGGCATCGTCATGGCGGTGCGCGAGGATGCCGGATTGTCCTGGTTGGTCTGGGTCGCCGTGGCGGTTCTCCTCGGCGTGATTTCCGCGCTCATCGCCAAGCTCATGCCGCTTTTCCACAGCATGCAGGACAAACTCGATTCCCTAAACGGCACCCTCCGCGAACAAATCGTGGGCATTCGTGTCGTGCGCGCCTTCGTCCGCGAGGCCCACGAGACCGAGCGCTTCACCAAGGCCAACCACGATCTCACGCAGCTTTCCTTGAAGATCGGCCAGATTTTCGTCCTGATGTTCCCCATCATCACTGTCATCCTCAACGTCGCTACCGGCGCCGTGCTGTGGTTCGGTGGCCACCGCGTGGATGAGGGCCTTGTGGAAGTCGGCGCGCTGACCGCGTTCTTGCAATACCTGCTGCAAATCCTCGCCGCCGTCATGATGGGCACGTTCATGGCCATGATGCTGCCCCGCGCCATTATCTGCGCTAAGCGCATCACCGAGGTACTGGAGCACGAGCCTTCCATCGCCGAGCCTGCGAAGAACGTGACGCCGGAGCGCAACGACGGCGTCGTCGAGTTCCGTGACGTCACATTCACCTACGCCGGCGCCGACGCCCCGGTCCTCCACGACATCTCCTTCACTGCCCGGCCCGGCCAGACCACCGCCATCATCGGCTCCACCGGCTCCGGCAAGTCGACCTTGCTGCACCTGATTCCGCGTTTGTATCTGCCCACCGAGGGCCAGGTGCTTCTCGACGGCGCGGATGTCTCCCGCATGAACCGCCAGGACATCGTCAAGCGCGTGTCCCTCGTGCCGCAAAAGCCCTACCTGTTTAGCGGAAGCGTGGCTTCTAACCTGCGCCTCGGCCGCCCTGAAGCCACCGACGAGGAGCTGTGGGAAGCGCTGCGCATCGCCCAAGCAAACTTCGTGGAAAGGGACGAAAAGGGCCTGGACATGCCCATTTCCCAAGGCGGAACGAACGTCTCCGGCGGCCAGCGCCAGCGCCTATCCATCGCGCGCATGCTCGTTGCGCGACCGAAGGTGCTGCTCTTCGACGACTCCTTCTCTGCCCTCGACGTGGTCACCGACGCGAACGTACGTCAGGCCCTGCACGAGAGCCCGCTGCTTGCCGACGCCACGATGATGGTCGTCGCCCAGCGCGTGTCCTCCATCATGGACGCCGACCAAATCCTGGTCATGGAAGCCGGCCGCATCGTTGCCCGTGGCACCCACGCCGAGCTGGTCGAAGGCTCTGAAACTTATAAGGAAATCGTCGATTCTCAAGCCACACCAGTAGAAGGTGAGCAGTAATGGCAAGCACTGCACAAGATGCGCACGGCATGACCGAAGAAGAGCTCCACGAACTCGAAGCCAAGACCGCCGGGGACGATTGGTCCGGCAACGCCCCACGCAAGGCTAAGGCATTCTGGCCTTCCGCGAAGCGCTTGTTCGGGCTGCTCATGCCCTTCAAATCGCGGCTTATCATCATCGCATTGATGAACATCGTCTGCGTATTCCTCGCGGTCTACGCACCGAAGGTGATGGGCAAGGCAACCGACGTCATCTTCGCCGGCGTGCTTTCCAAGCAGCTGCCGGCGGGCACCAGCGAGGAGCAGGTCATCGAGGGCCTGCGGGCGGAAGGCAAGGACACCTTCGCGGACATGGCTTCCGCCATGGACCTGCGCCCAGGCCTGGGCATCGACTTCACGCAATTGGGCCGCATCATCACCATCGTCATCGCGATGTACTTGGTCTCCGCGCTCTTCCAGTGGTGGCAGGGTCATATTCTCAACTCATTGGTGATGCGCGCGGTCTATGACCTGCGCCAACGCATCCAGGCCAAGGTCAACGCGCTGCCGCTGAACTACTTCGACACCAACTCCCGCGGCGACCTGCTCTCGCGCACGACAAACGACGCCGACAATATCCAGACCGCGCTCCAGCAAGCGGTCTCGCAGGTCTTCTACGACCTGCTCATGGTGGTGGGCATTACCGTCATGATGTTCTCCGTGTCTTGGCAGCTCGCACTGGTGGCCCTGCTTTCGCTGCCGCTGACCGGCATCGTCATTGGTGTCATCGGCGCGCGCTCGCAGAAGCAATTCGCCACCCAGTGGCGTGCCACCGGCCAACTCAACGGCCAGGTGGAAGAGGCCTTCTCCGGGCACGACCTCGCCTTGGTCTATGGCCGCATGGACGCCATGACCGAAGAATTCGATGAGCGCAATGAGGAGCTTTATAAATCTGCATCGCAAGCGCAGTTCCTCTCCGGCATGATGATGCCGGTCATGCAGTTCATCTCTTATCTGTCCTACGTGGTCATCGCCGTGATGGGCGCGCTGCGCGTGGCCCACGGCCAGCTCACCTTGGGTGGCGCACAAGCCTTCATTCAGTACTCCCGCGAGTTCAACCAGCCGCTGGGCCAGCTGGGCGGCATGATGCAGCAAATCCAATCCGGTGTTGCTTCCGCCGAGCGCGTCTTCGAATTCCTCGACGCTGAGGAACAGCGCCCGGACACCGCGACCTCGCACTTCGAAGGCCGCGCGCGGGGCTTGGTGGAGTTCCGCGGCGTGGACTTCTCCTACTCGGAAGACAAGCCGCTCATCGAGGATCTCAACCTGCGCGTTGAGCCGGGCCAGACCGCCGCCATCGTCGGGCCTACCGGCGCGGGCAAGACCACGCTGGTCAACCTCATCATGCGCTTCTACGAGCTGAATTCCGGCACCATCACTATCGATGGCAATGACACCGCCGAAATGTCGCGCACCGAACTGCGCTCGCAGGTGGGCATGGTGCTCCAGGACGCTGTGCTCTTTGAGGGCACCATCATGGAAAACATCCGCTACGGCCGCCTAGATGCCACCGACGAGGAGGTCATCGAAGCAGCAAAGGCCACCTACGTGGACCGCTTCGTGCGCGCTTTGCCCGATGGCTACGACACACTCATCGACCAAGACGCCGGCGCTATCTCTGCTGGCGAGCGCCAACTTATCACCATCGCACGCGCCTTCCTGGCCCAGCCGGCGTTGCTCATCCTCGACGAGGCCACCTCCTCTGTGGATACCCGCACCGAGATGCTCGTCCAGCACGCGATGAATGCGCTGCGCGCCGACCGCGCCTCCTTCGTCATCGCCCACCGTCTTTCCACCATCCGGGATGCGGACCTCATCCTCGTCATGGAGGAAGGCCGCATCGTCGAGCAAGGCACCCACGCCGAGCTGCTTGCCCGCGAAGGCGCCTACTGGCGGCTTAATCAGGCGCAGTTCGCCGAGGAAGACTAGCCTTTCGGCGAGAGCGTCGAAAAGCTGTGCCTCGCGTTTGCCGGCTGGGCTCGGTTCGAAACCGCGATGAATACCGACTCCCATCTTTGCGCGCCCACCGTTTAGGCTGTTTATATCTGCGCGCAACTTTATAAGGAGTCCGTGAAATGACAGCCGTCTTCGGTTGGCTAGCCATCCTCGTTTCGATCCCCGTGTGGGGCTACTTTGCGTACCGCGCATGGGGCATGTTCGCTTTCATTCGCTCCGGCGGGCCAACTCTGCTGCAGCGTTTCGACCACCTAGGCAAGCGCCTGTGGCGGGTCGTGGTGGAAGTATTCGGCCACACGCACTTCAAGGGCCGGCCCTTCGTCAACGCGGCACACTGGGCAGTCATGGTGGGGTTCCTCTTCGGCATCCTCGTCTGGTTTGAAGCCTATATCCAGACCTTCGCGCCGTCGCGAGGCTGGCCGCTGCTATCGCATTGGTCGGTCTATCACTTCATCGAAGAGGTCCTCGGTATCGCCACCGTTGTGGGCATTAGCTTCCTCATCGGCGTTCGCCTCAAGTATGGACACACCGAGCGCGGCTCCCGTTTCTACAACTCCCAGCCAGGCCCTGCCCGCATCGTCGAGGCCGTGGTCTTCCTGGAGGGGCTTGGAATGCTGCTGGTCAAGGCGTCGAAAATCGCGGCGTTTGGCCACGGCTCCCCGTGGGCGGATTTCCTTTCCAGCCACCTGGCCAAGCTGCTTCCCGCCTCACCGGCGCTGGTGTCCTTCTTCGCGCTGTTCAAGCTGCTTACCGGCCTGATTTTCATCTTCCTGATTTCGCGCCACTTCACCTGGGGCGTCATGTGGCACCGCTTCATGGCGTTTTTCAACATCTTCTTCCAACGCAACGTCAGCGGCGACAAGGCACTCGGCTCCCTTCCGACCCCGGACCTCGAAGAAGACATCGCCCCCGGCAGCTGGAAGATGCTGCTCGATACCACCTCGTGCACCGAGTGCGGCCGCTGCCAAGACCTTTGCCCGGCGTGGAACACCGAGAAGCCGCTGAGTCCGAAGAAGTTCGTGATGGACATGCGCGATGCCGCCGTCGAGAACTACAACCCGCACGAGGGCGTCAACGTGTTGGCAATGGCAAACGCTATTGACGACGACGTCCTCTGGTCCTGCACCAACTGCGGCGCCTGCGTGGACCAGTGCCCGACCGACATCGAGCACATCGACCACATCGCTGACCTGCGCCGCTTCAAGGTCTTGGCGGAATCCGACTTCCCCTCTGAGCTGACCGGACTGTTCAAAAACATTGAGACCAAGGGCAACCCGTGGGGCCGCAATAACTCTGAGCGCCGCGCCTGGATCGATGAGGCACGCGCCGACGGCATCGAGGTGCCTATCATCGGCGAGGACGCCACGGACTTTGCCGACATGGAGTACCTGTTCTGGGTCGGCTGCGCCGGTGCCTACGACGAACAGGGCCGCAAGACCACCCGCGCCGTGGTGGACCTGCTGCACACGGCGGGCGTGAAGTTCGGCGTGCTTTCTACTGGTGAGACCTGCACCGGCGATCCCGCGCGCCGTGCTGGCAACGAGTTCCTGTTCCAGATGATGGCGCAGCAAAACGTTGAGACCCTAAACAACGCTTTCGAAGGCGTTCCGGAAGGCCAGCGCAAGATCATCACCACCTGCCCGCACTGCTTCAACACGCTGCGCAACGAGTACCCAGATTTCGATGGGCACTTCGACGTCTTCCACCACACCCAGCTGCTTAACCGCCTAGTGCGTGAGGGGCTGCTCAAGCCGATCCCGCGTACGCCGGAAAACCGCAAGCCGATTACCTACCACGATCCGTGCTTCTTGGGCCGCCACAACAAGGTCTTCGATCCGCCGCGTGAGCTGCTGGAAGCCACTGGCGTTTCCCTCCGTGAGATGGACCGAAATCGCGACGAGGCCTTCTGCTGTGGCGCTGGCGGCGCACGCATGTTCATGGAGGAAAAGCTAGGCACCCGCATCAACGAGTTCCGTGCGGAGCAGGCCATCGCCACCGGCGCGGAGGAGATTGCCACGGGTTGTCCATTCTGCAACGTCATGTTCACCGGCGGCGTTAAAGCGCTTGCCGACGCCCCCGGTTCTGCAGCAGCGTCCGCTGCACCTGCCGTCACCGACGTTGCCCTCATGCTCCGCGCTTCCGTCGCCGACGCCGACGGCGCCCTCCCCGAGCCGCGGCCGAAGGCGTTCCTCGGCACGCCAATCCGCCGCAAGGCACCTTCCCAGACGCCTGCGCCTTCCGCGGCGCGCCCAGCATCTGCCGATTCCGCCCCAGCTGCGTCTGCTTCGGCCGCTTCCGCAACCCCAGCTGCCCCCTCTACACCTTCTCCGGCCGTGCCTGCAGCGCCAGCTGCGCCCGCACCGGCTACCCCGGCTGCTCCTGCTGCACCTGCCGCTCCCTCGGCGCCCGCCGCACCAGCCGCTCCCTCGGCGTCCGCCGCACCCTCTGCTCAAACTCCGCCAGCTCCAACTCCACCGGCCGCGCCGGCTGCACCACAACCACCTGTAACTCCAGCACCGACGGCCCCGAGTGCTCCTACTCCCCCAGCGGCTGCTGCACCACAACCACCAGCTGCGCCGGCGGCACCTAGTGCCCCGGCGCCCGCTGCACCTGCAGCACCGACTGCGCCAAAGCCACCTGCGGCAGCCACGCCTGAACCACCGGCCGCGCCAAAGCCGCCAACAGCGCCGCAGCCACCCGCAGCGCCCAAGCCACCCGCAGCGCCACAGCCACCAGCTGCGCCCAAGCCGCCAGCGTCAGAGTAAAGCTGGTTGGCCATTCACGAGGACAGTCTGGGATACCCAGGCTGCCCTTTCGTCGTTTTGGCCAAATGGTCCCGGTCATCCGGTCCGTTGCAAATGGTTGTTTATCGAGTAACTAAAAGCCGAATCAACCGAAAATCAAGGCATTTGGCAGCAAGGGGAGCTTGATAAAAGGAGCCGAGTAAAGGGGCTATCAGCAGATAGACAGGACTAGGTGGAAAAGGCGCATGCTTCGCCGAATAGGCACATGGAAGATTCGACGCGTACGCTGTTGACATGCTTAATGTCGCGACTAGCGCCGCCGACACATTGGTGCTCGCATCTGGGGAAGCTGACTACACCCCGTCCCTCGTCTCCTTCGCTTGGATCATGGCCGCCGCCCTCCTAGCGCCACTGGTTTCTTTCATGCTGAAAAACAAGATGCCCGCCGTGGCACTGCTTATCTTGTTCGGCATGATCCTGGGCCCGTCTGTATTAGACCTCGCACACGAGGACCCTGGTATCGGCATGCTCAAAGAGCTGGGCGTCGGCGCTTTGTTCCTCCTCGCGGGATTCGAAATCGATCTTGCGACGCTGAAATCTAAACAAGCCGTCACCGGCTTTTCCACCTGGTTTATCTGCATGGTGGCATGTCTCGTGGGTGCTTATTTCCTGCTCGATGACATTCCGAGTGCCATCGTCATGGCCATCGCGCTTACCTCCACGGCCTTGGGCACCATCACCCCAATGCTCAAGCAGGACAAGCTCCTCGGCACCAAGGTGGGCAATTCCGTCGTCATCCACGGCGCCATCGGCGAGGTCGCACCGATTACCGCCATGGCTCTGCTGCTCGGTACCCGCTCCACCTTGACCACGATGCTAATTCTGCTGGCCTTCATCATCATCGCGGTCGTCGTTGCGGTCATGCCGCGCGCGCTCATCGTCGCAGTGCCGTGGCTCAAGACGGCGTTCCTTTCCGGCGCAGGTTCCACAAACCAAACCATCCTCCGCCTCATCATCCTGATCCTGGCCATCCTCATGGCCGTGACCTCGGTCTTCGAGCTCGACATCGTCCTCGGTGCCTTCGCCGCAGGCATCATCCTCAACCGGATCATTCCGGACGAGTTCCACAAGCGCCTCGAAACCCGCCTCGATGTGGTCTGCTATTCCATGCTGATCCCCGTCTTCTTTGTGGTCTCCGGCATGGCCATCGATTGGCACGTCATCGCCAATAGCCCTCTCAAGGTCATCGGCATCCCCGCGCTGATTCTGGTCACCCGCGGCCTGCCGGTATTCCTGCGTGAGAACATCCACCACACCGGCTCCGATATCGAAACCACCCGCGAGCGCCTGCAGGTCGCCCTTTACGCCGCCACGGGTCTTCCGATCATCGTCGCTGTCATGACCATCGCGGTCAGCTCCAAAATCGTCGATACCGAAACCGCCTCTATCTTTGTTGCCGGTGGCGCGCTGACTGTAGCGCTCTTCCCGCTCTTATCTAGCTTGGTCAAAGGCAAGCAAGAAAACGAACCCGCAGAGCCTAAACCTCAGCCGGAATCGAAGCAGAAGAATGCTGATCACTAACAGCTGACCACAAAGGCAAATAGTTTTCCTATAGTAGAATTTGTGACTCACAGCTACGGTTCCTCGCCCTTC
The DNA here is from genome assembly GCF_001807315.1 of Corynebacterium sp. HMSC06D04. NCBI lineage: Bacteria > Bacillati > Actinomycetota > Actinomycetes > Mycobacteriales > Corynebacteriaceae > Corynebacterium > Corynebacterium sp. HMSC06D04. Next base: position 14,023 of record NZ_KV788522.1, on the reverse strand, counting down.
GATCCTTCCTCTTCAATGCGGCTTTCCGACGCAGAGAAGACGGACGCCATCAACGATCTCGCCCGCGCCGTCGGCGAGGGCAGGCTCAGCATGGAGGAATTCGAGCAGCGCTCTGACGACGTCATGCGCGCCACCACCCGCCGCGAGTTGGTCCCCTTGTTCACAGACATCCCGGCGGTTTCTGCCACCGAAATCAAGGTCTATTCCCGCGGCGAGGTCGAGCGTGCATACAAAGCCGGCAAAAAGCCGCGCCTGGCCACCGCGCTGATTGGCTCGATGGCCTTAACCTTCGCCGCCACCACCTGCTTCGTCGTTTCCGAAACCGCCGGCACGATTGCTCTCCTCAGCGGCGTGGGCGCACTGTTCCTCATCCCAGCGCTATGGATTATGCTCTACGTCGCCAAAATCGGCCCAAAGTCCTGGCACCAGCCCTCCCCGCGCAAGATTGAGCGCCAGCACCGCCGCGAGCTTTTGCAGCTAACGGCCCAAGAGCGCGCCCAGCAGAAGGCTTTGGAGCAAGCGCAGTGGGCGGAGAGGCGCCGCCAAGCAGGTGAGCTGACCAGCGAGGCCATGAATCTGGCCAAGCGCAAGCTTGAGCAATGGAATAAAAAATAAGCCTGCCGGTTGACCCATTTATAGTCTGTAAGTGGCAGAATACTTTCCATGACTACACCGAACAACCGCATTTTTGACCAATCCACCAAGCTTCAGGGCGTCGCGTATGACATCCGTGGTGAGGTCTCTGCGGAGGCGGAGCGCATGGAGCTCGACGGCCACAGCATCCTCAAGCTGAACACCGGCAATCCTGCCGTATTCGGTTTCGATGCCCCGGACGTCATCATGCGCGACATGATCGCAGCGCTGCCGACTTCCCAGGGCTATTCCACGTCGAAGGGAATCATTCCGGCACGCCGCGCGATTGTCACCCGCTACGAGCTGGAGGACTTCCCGCACTTCGACGTCAACGATGTCTACCTGGGCAATGGTGTTTCTGAGCTCATCACCATGACCACGCAGGCGCTGCTTAACGATGGCGACGAGGTACTCATCCCAGCCCCCGATTACCCTTTGTGGACTGCCGCCACCTCCCTAGCGGGCGGTACGCCGGTGCACTACCTGTGTGATGAGGAGGATGACTGGAATCCTTCGATCGAGGATATCCGTGCGAAGGTCACGGAAAAGACTAAAGCCATCGTGGTCATCAACCCGAATAACCCAACGGGCGCCGTCTACTCCCGCGAGGTTCTGCAGCGCATTGTAGACGTAGCGCGTGAGTACAACCTGCTAATTTTGGCGGATGAGATTTACGATCGCATTCTTTACGACGGCGCGAAGCACATCTCGATCGCGTCCCTCGCTCCGGATCTGCTGACGATTACCTTCAACGGTCTTTCCAAGGCTTATCGCGTGGCTGGTTACCGCGCTGGTTGGATGGTTCTGACCGGCCCGAAGAGCCATGCACGCGGCTTCATCGAGGGTCTCGACCTACTGGCGGGCACCCGCCTGTGCCCGAACGTTCCGGCACAGCACGCAATCCAGGTAGCTCTCGGCGGACGACAGTCCATCTACGGGCTCACGGGCGAGGGCGGTCGCCTGCTCAAGCAGCGCAACGTGGCCTACGAGAAGCTCAACGAGATCCCGGGCGTTTCCGTCACCAAGCCGATGGGTGCTTTGTACTGCTTCCCACGCTTGGATCCGAATGTCTACGAGATTCACGACGATTCCAAGCTGATGCTGGATATCCTGCGCTCGGAGAAGATCCTGATGGTCCAGGGCACTGGTTTTAACTGGCCAAACCCGGACCACTTCCGCGTGGTTACCCTGCCGTGGGCTTCCCAGCTGGAAAACGCTATCGAGCGCCTCGGCAACTTCCTGGCCAGCTACCGCCAGTAGCTCAAGCCGCCTTTCTAAGTGAAAGGCCTCGTATTTGTTTGCAATTTTTGTGCGCAGTTGCCATTTGAACTGACAATCGTTCACAATAAGCTGCATGGGCAAACACACGACGGCTTCCAAGCCGGTGGTCTCCTTTCCTAGTGGAGGCCGCCTTTATTTAGCGACGAACCAAAACCCGTGGCGTCTCGCGCTGCTTATCGGGCTTGCGCTGGCCGTCCTTGTAACCATCATCGGCGCTATTTTCCTGCGCCCTACCACTTCTCCGGTAGATCACACGAGCGCAGAGTTCTCGCAGACTTACGCTCTGAACCACCCGCAGGCCGAGGGCACGGTCAAGACTGTCGACCACGCCATCTGCCAGTCGGATCAGACCGGCAAGGCCTTCGACAAGCCACCACTCATTCCGGCGGAGCCAGGTGGCGATTGCACCCGCTCCCTCATCGATATCACCTCCGGGGACAACGCAGGCAAGATGACCCAGCTGGTGCACTTTGGCGTCGCGGGTGACCCAGACTTGCAGGAGGGTGACAAGATCCTGCTCTCCGAGGCCACCGGCCCCAACGGGGACGTAGACTATGCCTTCGCCGATTATCAACGCAGCGGCAACCTCGTCCTCTGGGCCATCATCGCCGCTATCGTCATCATTGCTTTCGCGGCATGGCACGGATTGCGCTCGCTCATTGGCCTGGCAATTTCGCTCGCAATCGTATTCTTCTACTTGCTTCCCGCTCTCGTCGAGGGCACAAACCCCTTGGGCTTGGCATTGGTAACCAGCGCCGCCATCATCTTCATCGTTGTACCACTCGTGCACGGGTTCAACTGGAAGTCCGCCTCTGCTTTGGGCGGTGCACTCATCGCCCTGCTGCTGGCGGCTTTCCTGGCCAGCTCCACTATCAACTCAACGAGCCTGCAGGGACTTAGCTCCGAAGACAACCTCAAGCTCCTGCTCTACATGCCCGGAGTTTCCATCGTGGGTGTCCTGCTCTGCGGATTCATCATCGGCGCGCTGGGCAGCCTCAACGATATCTCCATCGCGCAGGCCTCCACCGTCCGCGAGCTCAATGAGCTCAACCCCGAAGCAGGCCCTGCGGAGCTGTTCAAGTCCGCCATGAAGGTCGGCCGCGACCATATCGCTTCCATGGTCTACACCATCGTCCTCACATATACCGGCGCGTCAGTGCCGCTGCTCATGCTGATTACAGCAGCTCAGCGCCCGGCGGGCCAGATTCTTTCCAGCGACCTCGTAGCCACCGAGCTCCTGCGCTCCGCCGTGGGTGCAATGGCACTGACCCTAGCAGTGCCCATCACCACTCTCATCGCAGCGCTGACCATCCCGCAGCGTGAGGCGGGTCCCGAACCTGACGCTACTAATAGCGCCCTGTCCGTTCGCTAGAGGCTGCGGCCCAGCGCCTCGATGGTCCAGCCGGCCTGCTTCCACGCCTCAACGTCGAGGACGTTGCGGCCGTCGATGATGTGTTTGTTGGTGACCAGCTCCGCCACTTCGGCGGGGTCCAGCTGGCGGAATTCTTGCCATTCGGTGGCGAGAATAACCAGCTCGCTCTCGCGCAGAGCTTCCTCACAGTCAGCGGCGTAGTTCAACGTAGGAAACACCTTGCGGGCGTTTTCCATGCCCTCTGGGTCATAGACGGTAACCGCAGCGCCAGCCAAGGACAAAGAACCCGCCACGGACAGCGCTGGCGAATCGCGAACGTCGTCAGAGTTCGGTTTGAAAGCGCATCCCAGAACTGTCACGCGGTGGCCTAACAGCGAACCCTGGAAGGCCTCTTTAGCCATGTCCACGGTGCGGTCACGGCGACGCATATTGATGGCATCGACCTCACGCAGGAAGGTCAGCGCTTGGTCCGCACCCAACTCGCCGGCACGTGCCATGAATGCACGAATATCCTTCGGCAGGCAGCCACCGCCGAAGCCCAGACCTGCGCCCAAGAACTTACGGCCGATGCGCTCGTCGTAACCGATAGCATCGGCAAGCTTTACGACGTCCGCGCCCGCAATCTCGCAGATCTCAGACACGGCGTTGATGAAGGAAATCTTGGTGGCCAGAAACGCATTCGCAGAGACCTTGACCAGCTCGGCAGTCTGCAGGTCAGTCACAATAAACGGCGTATCCTGCGCCAACGGCTTGGCATAGACTTCACGGGCTACAGCCTCGCCGCGGGACTGCCCGCCCCGCACGCCCAAAACGATGCGGTCTGGAGCGATGGTGTCCTTTACTGCATAGCCCTCGCGCAGAAACTCTGGGTTCCACGCGATTTCCACGTGGCTGCCCTCCTGGGCCAACTCATTCGCCATCTCCTGCAGCTCCGCCGCAGTTCCCACGGGAACGGTGGACTTACCAAAGATGACGTGCTCGCCTTTGAGGCGCGGTACGAGCTCCGTGATGACAGACTTCACGTAGGTGAGATCCGCGGCGTAGGAGCCGTGGGCCTGCGGGGTGCCAACGCCGAGGAAGTGCACGTTGGCGAACTCCGCGGCGTCGTCATAGCTGGTGGAAAAATCTAGGCGGCCGGCCTCGATGTTGCGCTCGAGTACCTCCGGCAGGCCGGGCTCGTAGAACGGCACGCGGCCGTTCTTGAGAGCTTCAATCTTGCTTTCATCAACATCTACACCGAGTACCTCGTGGCCGAGCTCCGCCATACAGGCGGCGTGAGTCGCACCTAGGTAGCCGGTACCAATCACAGTCATACGCATAACCGGGAATTTTAGGCGCGGTTGACCTGAAGCGCGCGGCGAGAACGAAAAGTTTAACGGAAGTTCAGATAGGACTTCGACGGCGTCGGTCCACGCTGGCCCTGGTACTTCGAGCCCAGCGCGCCGGAACCATACGGAGCCTCCGCCGGCGAAGACATCTTAAAGATAGCCAACTGGCCCACCTTCATCCCGGGCCACAGCGAAATGGGCAGGTTAGCGGTGTTGGACAGCTCGAGTGTGATATGTCCGGAGAAGCCCGGATCGATGAAGCCTGCCGTGGAGTGCGTCAGCAAGCCTAGGCGACCCAGGGAGGACTTGCCCTCCAAGCGGCCTGCCAGGTTGGCCGGCAAGGTGAACTTTTCCAGCGTGGCGCCCAGCACGAACTCGCCGGGGTGTAGGACGAAGGCATCACCCTCGGCCACCTCCACCTCACTGGTGAGGTCCGGCATCTCCTGCTTGGGGTCAATATGCGTATAGCGCGAGTTATTAAACACGCGGAAGAACTTGTCCAAGCGCACATCGATGGAGGAAGGCTGGACCATCTCGGCGTCGAAAGGGTCGATGCTCAAACGCTCGGGAGCATCAGCGGAAATGGCGGCACGGATATCACGATCAGAAAGAAGCACGGTTGATAGTCTACCTCCCCACTGGGCCTTTTATGGCCTTAGGCGGCGGCGGTGCTAAGCTTTACGACGATGCACAAGATGCATTGCGCCGACGTAGTTTAATGGTAGAACTGCAGCTTCCCAAACTGCTGGCGCGGGTTCGATTCCCGTCGTCGGCTCCACTTATTTTCCCAGTTCATGGACTAATTTCATACTTACAGGATGGACCATGACAGCCCCTATCTTCACGCCCAAAACCACAGCGGATCTTCGCGCTGAGTGTGAGCATCTACTCCAAGAGCTTGCGCCCCGCACAATCGATGAACTCCGCGAACTGTGCGCGGTTGATCAAAACTTAGCCATCGATGAGGCCACTCTAAATCGGTATGAAGCCCTGTGCTTCGTTATCGGCGACTAGGCACAGTTTCGGATTCTCTCCGATCTAGTCTGAGGTTCTAACACTCACGTTATGTACCCCACGTCAACCCCTAGGACGCGCGGCAACAGACCCCCACACAGGCAGGACACAATGGGCAAGCACGAACCAGCGGAAATCAGCGACGCACCCAAGAAGAAGGGCGTCGTCAACCCCAACGCCATCATTGCGTTAATTCTGATCCTCGTCGGTCTCGGTGTCTTGCTCTACCCCGTCGTGGCCACGCAGTGGAACAACCACACCCAATCCCGCGCCGCCGAGGAATACGCCAAGCTGGAGAAGCAAGCCCCGCCAGAAGTACTGCACACCGCATGGGAGGAAGCACAAGCCTACAACGCCGGGTTGGGCCAAATCAGCATTGGCGACGCGTGGACCACCACCGATAACGAAGACTCCCCCGAGTACCAGCGCTACCGCCAGTACCTGTCGGTATTGTCTGAGACCGATGCCATGGGTCGTATCGTCATCCCCTCTATCGATTCCGATCTGCCCATTTATCACGGCACTTCAGAAAAGGCGCTCTCCCGCGGCGCTGGCCACCTCTACGGCACGGACCTACCTGTCGGCGGCGTAGGTGATGGCGAGGGTCGGCACGCAGCACTTTCCGCCCACACAGGCCTACAAAATGCCACGCTGTGGGACAACCTCACCAAGGTCAAGAAGGGCGATGCTTTCTACATCGCCGCCGGCGGCGAGAAGCTCAAGTACGAGGTGCACGATATTCGGGTCGTCGAGCCTGCGGACACCAGCTCGCTCCACCGTGAGCCAGGCCAGGACCTCGTTACGCTCATTACCTGCACCCCCTACGGTGTTAATACCCACCGCTTGCTCGTCACCGGCCACCAAGTGCCGATGGATCCGGAAGATGAGGCTGCGTTCAACAGCTCGGGTGTTCACTGGCAGTGGTGGATGTGGGTCATTCTGGCAGCCGCTGTCATCATCGTGCTTCTGCTCATCTACTGGTGGCGCAAATATGTCAGCAACGCCAAGGACGCCGCGCTTGACGACGACCCGCAAGATTCCTAGCCGCCAATGAAGATACAATAAGGCCCGCCCTTCCCTGGTTGTTTGGAAGAGCGGGCCTTTTCTAAAAGTAGCCGCAAGCGGTGGTTCTATACCCAGCGGCGTCGCAAAGCGAGGCACCCTGCCGCGACAATCGCGGCACCAGCGAGAGCCCACAGGCCTACGCCCTCACCACCGGTCTTGGGCAGTGCACCCTTGGTGATGTCGGCGACCTGAAGGATGCCGACCTTCTTTACGCAATTGGCAGCAGTGTCGGACTCAGCGCACCTACTACTGGTGATAGCAGTTCCTCCGGAGAGCACCTTGATGACTGCATTGCCATTCTGATCCCACTCCGTCGAGAACTTGATTGGCGCGGGCAGCAGGTTATAGCCGTTCGGCGCCTTGGTCTCGATGAGGTAGTACACGCCAGGGGCATCCAAGCCTTCGAGCTTGACGCGGCCTGTGGTGGTGGTCGTGGACTGCTTCACTACGGGGTTAGCATCAGTATTGACGGTGCCATCCGCGTTGAGCTTCAAGTTGCCGTCAGCGTCACCACGGTGGACGGTGAACTGCGCGCCGTCGAGCAACTCGTCGGTTTGAATCTTGTCCGGCGCGGCTGGATCATAGCTCACCTTTTCAAGCAGGACATCCATCTGCTTGGTCTCCAGCGGGATACAAGAGGTGTCTTTCCAACCGCCCATCTCTGCCTCGTTCATGAGGCCAAAGTTGGGTTCATGTAGGCCATCCTTGGTGTAGCAGCGGGAGTTACCGGCAGGCTGACTCGGGTACCCGGCAGGGACGGATGTGCTATTCAATTTGGTTCGATCCAGCTTGAAGCGCACCGTCACCTCGTAGACGTGCTGCCCGGAGCTTCCATTGACGCCCTTGGGCTTAATGATCTTTGGAGTGTCGTTCTTGTTGAGTTCATACGGACCGGCCCCCTGGTACGACTGCGGCTGGCTGGTCTTGTTGAACTCGTCCTTGAAGACCACAGTGGCCCCAGTAACCGTGGCGGCACCAACGAACTTCGGGGTATCCGTCAGCTTTCCGTAGATCACCTCATTGGTGTCGAAGCCGGGAGCATCCGGGGCGGCTACTACGACGTTGTACTTCGCGGTATATTCATTCGCCGCACCAGGAACAGGTTGCGGTGCACTGTCGACAGCAACCTTGCTGAAGCAGGCTTCAGTAGCAACGTTGTCGCTACCGGCCTCACCATCAGTGGCTTGGAAAGCCACTTTGTTCGGGCTACACACCGTCTTGAGGTTGCCGTATTTATCCGTTCGCACCGGCGCAGAGACGACATACTCTACCTTCGCGTGTCCTGGAAGTGTACCAACATAGCCCTTCATGTATCGGGACTCACCGTCCGCTCCGGACGGGACAGTCATGCCTGCATAAATACCGGCCCCCGGGCCAATCTCGTTAGGCCCTGGATTACGCCCGTTGACGAGTGTGGATCCAGGCCCAAAGCCTTCGAACTTAGCAGTGGGACCGGAAGCATTCACCCCATAGTGAGTATCCGTTGGTAGGTACTCCCAGAACGTGCCTCCCGAGCTGGCGTTAGCTGTGGTGTTTTCCACCGAAATGGTCCAGAAAGTACGGACCTCGCCGTTTACCGCCTTGGTCTCGGAGCGTTGCTTCTTCACTGCAATGTTGGATTGCAGCGCTGGCGGCGGCGGCACCAGATCGGAAGCAGCATCCGTGTTAAATGAAGCAGGCAGGTTGTTCATTATGTTGACCAACTCGAACGTCGGACTTTCGGAGTCCGGGTTACTGATTTTTAGCTCAAAACCCAGCTGATTCGCAGCCGAACTACCCGATCCAAACCCTAGGTTTCCATTGGAATAGGTCCATGCCTTGCCCCACGAGGCGGAGGGGTTGGAGATAGTGCGCCCGTCCAAAGTCTTGATTCCCGTGAGATCCCAGGTCTTGACTGCCCCGGTCTGAGTATCGATGCGTTCAAGAATCAGCTTGTCGCCGGCCTGAGATCTACTCTGGAAGCCCCACATGTACTTCTGGGCTTGAGGGAGCACCGCCCAGTCCTCCGAAAAAGACTGCTGGTTTCCGAACACGCGTTTAGCAGTGACATTATCGACATCGATTCTATAAAGGCGCCGAGTACCAGAGGTAGACGTGTTAGCCACGAAGAAACCCTCGCTGGTATACACGCCCGCGTTAAGCAGATCCCGGTCGCTGCTCGTTTCGAAAGGGGTACCGGTGCTTCCGGACGTAAGGATAGGCCCAAGGTTATGTACCACACCGGTCGCCGGATTAATCTGCAGGAGATGTCCTGCTGGGTAGCAAGGATCACCATTTTCGCCGCGAATCTGGCTCACCGCGTAGAGCCAGTTGTCGCTCGAATTGAATGCTAGAGAGTTATAAACCCATGGGGTCTTCTCGCCTACTTGCCGGTAATCGCGGCCCTGGTCGATCTGCCGGCGCAGGACAGAGGTATCGCGGGTCCGGCCTGCAGGCTCACTGGTCACAACGTAGACAGGGCTACCGTCAGCAAATTCAGCTGGGGTGAGCTCGCGCTTTGGCTGCCTGCTTGTAACCGGATCTTGGCACTCTTCTTTCGCAGGAACAGTGAAGGAAGCTGTAAACACTGTATTGTCTGGCCCGCGGTGAACACCCTTAAACTGAATCTGTGCGGTGCCACCAATAGTAATCTGCGGCAGGATGACTTGGTATTCCTTGGCGCTAATCCTTTTGTAGGTCACCTTCGCCTCATACCAACCTCCGTTGGCACCGGTGTAATAGATCGTCAGGTCATCAGGGTTAGTCGATAAATAACTGTTAACGCTGGATTTGAGGGTAACCACCGTGCCTTGCGGAATGGACAGCTGGCCGCCAAAAAGCTCACCGGACGGAATCTTAAAGTTCGGGATATATCGGCTTCCCTTAAGCACGTATCCATCGTTTACCATCGTGATGGTGCGGTCGCCTGCAGCGTACGGGGTAATGTTCGGCGCCGCCATCAGACGGGCTGGGGCCGCGTCAACGTCAGCAATATCAAGCGGCTCAGTCACCTCCGAAGGGGCTTCTAAGGCTTCGCTGGATTCAGGTGATGACGTGCTGGTAGTCTCCTCGGCTACTCCACGCACGTCGACGGACATCCCGCTCAGTTCGGATTCCTCTGCGACCGCTGGGATCTTCAGTGAGAAAGCTGCCCCTGCTGGCACGTCAGTAGAAAGGCCAGCGATTCGGAAAGTCACTGAAGAACTGGTTGATTTTACAACGAGGTTGTCTCCTTCGCGGACGGGGATCACTTCGCCGTCGATAGTCAGTGTGTAGGCCGAGCCGTCGAACTCCAGTCCTGCAGTCTCAACAGTGAATTCCAACTCCTCCACGGTTCCGGCGTCAACAAAGTGGCCTTCAAATGTTGCGGAGTCGCCAACAGTCAGGCTCAGTTGGTCTGCGGAATCAAGCTCGACACGCAACGCTGTGGTTTGTGCCTCGGCGACAGCGCCAATGAAACCTGGAAGAGCAGCCGGCGCAGCGACGCTAAAAACTAGGGCCAGCACTGCAGCGAACGCCCCTACGACGCGCCAGCGATACGCTACCGGCTCGACCAGATGAGAATCTGTCCAGGACATTACCGTCCCTCGCTTTCTGAATTCTTCCTACGGCTAAAGGCAATCATCACGAAACCAGTGGCAATCAATGCCAACGCTGCGGCTACTACACCGATTACCTGTGCACCGGTCATCGCCAATGAGCCACCATTGCCCGACGGCGTTACTGGGGTTGAGGTCTTACCGGCACTTGGAGTACCCGGCGGCGTTGTCTCGGGTTGGTGAGGTGGCTTCCCTGGTTTAGTCGGTGGATAGTTCGGAGGTGTTTGCGGGGTATCCGGGCGTGACGGCGGAGCGCTCGGAGCAGATGACGACGTGGGTGGCGTCGGCGTTTCACCCGGTTTGTGGGTCTTGGCCACAATCACTCCTGGTACTGGTTTCGGGTTATCTACCACCGTGTGGAATGGAACCGCCACCACAAACGGGTTTATCTCTCGGTAGGAATCATCCGGCGCTGTAGACGTCACCACATAGAAGCCATGAGCTAGACCATCAAACGTCACCTCGCCATTGGCATTGGTGACCAGATCCACGTGCACATCGGTGCGCCAATCACGAACCTCGTCGAGATTCGCGTTCCGTACGCGGGCTGCGTCGTCAGCGTTGGTCGGGTCCAAGCCGGCAAGCCGGTCCAGATGAATTGTGACACCTTGGATTTTTCCCGAGGGCGCCTGGCCATCGTCGTTGGGATTGCCTTGTGTCAGCCGGATTGTCACTGTATCCGTAGCCGAAGTGCGTTCGGCACCAGTGGACTGCTGCCCGGCAACCTGCACCGCTTCTGCAGCAACCACGCCCGGCCCTGCGAACGAAACCGCACACGCTACTCCGACGGAAACCACTCGGGCCGACCAAGTATTTGTCAACCTCTTCATCGCCTTACTCCCGCACGCTACTTTCTTCACCAATAATTTCTTGCGCTCCGGCCGCCTTCTGCCGTCGCAGCCACCACACCAGCCAGCAACCAATGACAATCACCGCAGCCAACAGTGCGTACATCCACCATTGCCAACCCGGGCCGTGGGAGCCTTCAAATACCGACTCCTCCCCCGGCTCCATAGGAACCTGATGGCCACGCACCAGCAAGCGATGCGTGTTGATCCCGTACGGAGTGCACGTAATCAGCGTGACGTAGTCCTGATCGGCGACTGGCCGTAGGCCATCAACTTCACTCGGCAGAACCACTTGAATGCTGTCGACGACGTACTTCAATTTGTGGCCAGCAACCTGGATGTAGAACACATCTCCCTCGGTGGCAGAGTCGAGGTGATCAAACATCGTTGAATTCGCCAGGCCCGTATGCCCCGTGATGACGGAATGAGTTCCTGGTCCGCCTACCGGCAAATCAGAGCCATATAAATGTCCTAGTCCACGCTGCAGTGTCTTATCCGCGGTGCCATGAAACACCGGCAGATCAACGTCTACGGCTGGGAAGACAAGGCGAGCCATCGCTTCGGTCTCACCCAACTGTTCCAGGTAAGCCTCATAATCGGGATTATCCACACCGATACGGTTCAGCCACGGATCCAAGATCGGACCCGAAGTCTGCTCCTCGTTGTACGCATGCGCAGCATCCCATACGGAGTCCTGCACCTGCGCCGGTGTCTCTTTGTCCAGTCGCGCATACTCTTGCGCCACCCGTGAGGCATTCCAGTTGTTCCAGGCGGTCGAGACCACTGGGTACAGCATCACCAACAACCCGACGACAACGATTACCGCCGGAAGAGCTAAGCCTCCACGGCGCCTGTGCCGCCGGCCCATTTCCTGGCCTACCACCGAAGTCAACGACCCGCACCACCCAAAACAATGCCCACGCGCTAGCGCAGCGCGACCGGGATTACAACGAAAGAGAAAGATAGGGACCGGAATCTACGCCTAGTCCAGTCCCCTCATTGGGTCGGGCTGCCTACCTTGGCTACCCGACCCGCAGCGCAGACCACCATGGACAGTCTGCGCCACCGGAACTACGCCCGGCTATTAGTTGCGCGCGGTACGGCGAGCGAACCATGCACCAGCTGCGACGATGGCTGCACCAATAGCGGCCAGGATTCCGACACCGGCACCACCAGTCATCGGCAGGTTCGGGGTGTCCTGCTTGATGTTGTCGATCTCAGACACGAGGGTAATCTTGTCGTCACCGTTGAGCTCACCAGTCTTCGCGATATTCTCGCGGGTGAAGTCAATCTCGGTAACGTTCTTCTCCGGCAGTGCATAACCAGCCGGAGCCTTGGTCTCCTTCAGACAGAACTTCTTGGTTGCCGGAGCAACCTCCTTGCTGTCCTCGAAGTCGGTGACGTGCAGGCCGTCGATTGTAAAGGTACCGTCAGCGCCGGTAGTCCACTTGTTCGCACCGTTTACCCTCAGCGGGTTCTCGAGCTTATCCTGCGCGGAGGCACATCGGTAGAGCTCAAACTCCGCACCCTGCAGGACCTTACCGGCCTCCTTGCCGTCCTTCTTCACAACCTTCAGCTTGCCGTGGTAGGTCACGACCTCGTTGGTCTTGTTCTTGGCCTCTTTACCGGTATTCGGGTTGTTGAAGATGACGTCAGCCTGGTTCTTCAGCTCAGTGGTGTCGCCAACCTCCTTGCGCTTGACCTCGAAGGTCAGGGACATCTTGTCGCCGGACTCAACCTTGGTCAGGCCCTGGTCAGTCAGCTTGACGATGAGCTTGTTGCTGTTGTCAGCCGGAGTGTTGACCTCGTAGTCACCGGTTTCCAGAACAGTGTCGCCAGCCTTGACCTCGGTAACCTTCTGGAAGTCCAGGCGCTTATCCAGCTGGTCTTCGAAGCGGAAAGCAGTCAGGCTCTTGCCCTCGCCCCAGGTCGGGGCGTAAGCGTTAATGGTGTAGGTGTAACCATCCTGGATGTGCTTATCTGCATCCTTGACGGTCTTCTCAGTCTTGGTCTCGGTGTTCTTTGGGTAGGCCACGACATTGTAGTTCCACGCATCGGAGGCCTCATTGACCATCGGCACCGACACGATGAACGGAGCACCAGACACGATGCCGGCAGGAGCATCGGTCTCCTCAACGAGGTAGATGCCAAGATCCAGGTTCTCGAAAGCCACCTTGCCGTCGTCACCGGTGGTCGTCTCGAAAGTTTCTTCAGTCTCGTGGCCCTTGGCATCGGCAGCCGTCTTCGGGAACTTAGACCAGTCGCCATTCTGCAGGTCGTAGTTCAGCTTGGTGATCTTGTAGGTCACACCAGCGAGCGGCTCACCCTGTACGCCTTCCATCTCCTGGCCGGTAGCTGCATTACCAGACTCGGCACCCTTCTTCTTGTAGAGGGTGATGGAGCCCTTCTTGGAAAAGTCGATGTTGGCCGGGTTAACGGAGGTGCCCGCGGGAGCCTCAGAAGTGGTAGTCGCCGAAGCATCGGCGGCGGTATCGTCCTGAGCCAGGGCGCCCGGAGCGGAGATCCCCAGGGAGAGGCCTACGACTGCTGCGAAAGTGACCGAACGAGCGGTACGAGAGATCTTGTTCACGGAAACAGGTCCTTTACATGAGTTGTGTAATGAGACACCGCGCCTCATCAGCTGTACGCAATCCACTCCCCACGGTTTACACACCATGGCCCGGCCCATCACTAAGAATCTTTCACCCACATAGAGCGACGTTCCCAAGAAGGTAAGGCACCTACCCGGGCCCCTAGCCTAAGTAACGGTAGCCTGTGGATTACATAGCTAGACCCTATACCTAGAAGAAGAAATGCGATATCGAACAAATGCCCGCTTCCCATAAAACCAGCTAGCCCTCTCAAGTAATCGCCCCGTTCTACACACTGGGCCCGCTGGTCACG